>NZ_JAXUNN010000015.1:0-23272 GCF_037235575.1 Congzhengia sp.
GAATAACACATCCCTCTCCTTTTGTCAACCCCCTTTTTTATCTTTTTTTAAATTTCTCCCGGAGAATGTCCTGTTACCTTATGAAATGCCTTATAAAAATTCGAGGAACTGTTAAAACCACATCTTTGTGCAATTTCGAGTTTAGACAAGCTTGTTGTCTTAATGAGTGCCACCGCCTTTTCCACCCGTTTAATGGTGATATAGTCCCACGGGGAAATACCGTTAAACCTTTTAAACATGGTAGAAAAATAAGTTTTATTCATTGCCGCATGCTTTGCAATCTCTTCTAATGTGATTTCCTGTTCCAAGTTTTCGTCCATAAAATTTGCCGCGTGCTCAAGCTGGTTTAATACGTCTGCCGAAACGGGTTCTCTGTTTCCGGTTGCATCGATATAGCCATAATCGCGGGAAAGGGAAAGCAGCATATCAAACAGCAAGGTCTTTGCCTTAATTTCATAACCAAACTTTCGTTCTGCAAGTTCTTTTTCCAGAGAAAATATTTTATCTCTAATTTGTTTTGTGGCTGAATTATCCCTTTGAATTCGATTTTCAAACAGATTACTTCTATGAAAGAAAATCTGTAACAGCTTTACGCCAAAGGTACCGTTACCGCCCCACAAAATTCGCGGCTCAAACTGAATATTCAGCAAATCAAACGGAAACTCCGGCGAGATATCTGTAATGCAATGCACCTCATGACTGCCAAACAGAAACACGTCGCCTTCGTGAAATGCATATTCCTTTCCGCTGACCGTGTAGCGCCCCGCACCGGAACATATGGTGGACAGCTCACATGCCGTGTGGTGATGCTCCCAAAAGGCACGTTTTCCTGTTTTCACCTTTGAAGAATGAAATACTTTTAGTAAGCTCGTTCCGGCCCCATCGCCCAACGACATTTCATTGAAACGCACGGTTAAAACCTCCAAAACCAAATATAGTGGACACTTTTCCAAATATAGTAGTTGCACATGCGCCTGTTTTCATTTATTATAATATGTAAGATGAAAAATGTCAATGAGGGGGAACTTTCATGGAGAGAAAAGACATAAACGAAATGATGCAGGAACATGTCAACACCTATTCCTCGCCATCGGATTTAAAAATAACGGATATGCGTGTGGCAAATATCGACGGTGCGCCCAAGCACTGTCCTCTGATTAAAATTTATACCAATCAGGGCATTGTTGGCTTTGGCGAGGTACGGGACGCATCCAGCGCCACCTATGCGCTAATGCTGAAATCGCGGCTTTTGGGCGAAAATCCGTTAAATGTTGACAAGCTGTTCAGAAGAATAAAACAGTTTGGCGGCCATTCCCGCCAGGGCGGCGGCGTTTCCGGCATTGAAATTGCGCTTTGGGACATTGCAGGCAAGGCCTGGGGTGTCCCTCTCTGGCAGCTGTTGGGCGGAAAGTTCCGGGACAAGGTACGCATGTATTGCGACACCGACGTGGACGGAAAGCATACGGGAACGGACATGGGGCATGCTTTAAAAAAACGCATGGAAAAAGGCTTTACCTTTTTAAAAATGGATTTAGGCATTGAACTAATGCTTGACGAGCCGGGATGTTTAAATGCACCGCTGGGATTTTTAGAAGATATAAAAAAATACTCCATGAAGGCCATTAACCATCAAAAAGGTTCTGTAGACAGGGACATGATGCTTGGCAAAAATTATGAAACGTTTACCATCCCTCACCACGCCACAGGAATTCACCTGACGCAAAAGGGCATGGACTTTTTAGAAAACTATGTAAAAGAAGTGCGGGACGTTATCGGCTATGAAGTTCCCCTTGCCATCGACCATTTTGGCCACATTAACTTAGAGGACTGCATTTTGTTTGCCCGCCGGTTGGAAAAATATAATATCGCCTGGATTGAAGATATTGCCCCCTGGCACTACACCAGCCACTATGTAAAAATTGCAAATAGCTGCTCCGTGCCCATCTGCACCGGCGAAGACATCTATCTTGCGAAAAACTTCGAGCCGTTACTGTCTTCCAGCGGCGTTTCGGTTGTGCACCCCGACGTTTTAACTGTGGGCGGGGCAATGGAAATGAAAAAGTTAGGAAATTTGTGCGATAAATATGGCACAGCAATGGCAGTTCACATGGCGGAAAGCCCTGTGGCATGTATGGCGGCAATCCATTGTGCAGCGGCAGTTCAAAATGTGCTGGCTGTGGAATTCCATTCTTCAGACGTGACCTGGTGGAACGATTTGGCCGTTGGAATTGACAATCCCCTAATTCAGAACGGGTTTGTAAACGTCCCCAACAAGCCAGGGCTGGGAATTGACAGCTTAAACGAGGAACTGATTGCACAGCACCTGCACGAAAAATATCCGGGCCAGTGGGAGCCCACGGAGGAATGGAACAATGAGTGGTCGAACGACCGGGAATGGAGTTGACAAAAATGAACAATAAAACAAATGCAATTATCTATCAGCTTGCGCTGCGCACGTTTACACCGGAAGGAACGCTTCGTGCCGCCGCAACACTTTTGCCGCATATTGCTTCTTTGGGTGTGGATATCTTATACGTTTGTCCTTTTTTTGCAGAGGAAGAAGATGCTGATAGGATTACATGGAGTGAACGTCAGAAAAAATCAGAAACAAACAATCCAAAAAACCCATATAAGATTGCCGATTATTTCAATGTGGATCCGGAATTTGGCACCAATGAAGATTTAAAAATTTTTGTAAGAAAAGCGCATGAAAACAGTCTTCTTGTAATGTTTGATCTAGTCTATTTACATTGCGGCAGAAGTGCGGTATTTATTAAGGAACATCCCGACTTTGTGATTAGAAATGAGGACGGAACAGTATGGATTGCAGACAGATGGCCGTTTGCAAGGCTGAATTATCAAAATGCGGAGCTCAGAAAATATCTGCTTCAGAATATGCAGACGCTTTTGGATGAATTTGAGTGCGACGGATTTCGCTGTGATGTCGGTGACAGCGTCCCGCTGGATTTCTGGCGTGATTCCTTTGCAAAGCTAAAGGAACGCCATGCCGATCTTGTGACGCTGAACGAAGGCATAAATCCGGAATACATACAAGAAGTATTTGATATGGGCTACAAGTATGATTGGAACCGCCTTATGATTGATATTTTTGCGAATGATACGCCTGCATACGAGTTGAAAAATACATATGAAAAAGAAAAAATGCAATACGGTGAAAATATTGTGAAGCTAATCAGAACGATTGACACCCACGATGTTGCATCTGACGCCGGCCTTAACAGGAACGAGATTATCATGACTTCCAAAGGTGCGGAAGCTGCGCTGGTCATCACCAACACCTACGACGGAGTTTCCTTTCTGTGGAACGGATATGAGCTCTGTGACGATGCTGAAAACAACATGTTTTCAAACCGTTTTTATGGGAAGCGCAGTGCAATGAACTGGTCAAAAGCATTTACGGAGGACGGAATCAGAAGAGCAGGTTTTATAAAGGAAATTCACAGGCTCCACCATGCTTGCGATGCAATTGTAAACGGCAGGATTCATTGGGTCGGCAACAGCAGCCCGAAGGAAGTCGTTTCCTATGTAAAAGCATCCGATAAACAGCAGCTGCTGATTGTCGTAAACACCAAGAATGCCTGTGTAAACGCAACAGTAAACGCAGATATTTCTAACGCAAAAACAATAATGCAGTCCGGTTTGGCAGACGATTCTCTGTTAAACAAAACATTGAGCTTCAAACCATATGGTTATCTGATTGCGGAACTTGGATAACATTTTATTTTAAAATTGATGGAAGCAGGGAGGAAATATGAATGAATACTCGCAAAGAAACCATTTTGAAAAATTTTCGGAAAAACGAGACGTTTTTAAACACCACCGTAAAAAATAATATTGAAATTCACCGAAAGGGCACGGCAAAGCTTATCGTCACCGACGAAAACGGCAAGCCGATTCCCGGGGCATTAATATCGTTTTGTCAGAAAAGTCACGAATTTAAGTTTGGTGCAAACCTGTTTATGCTGAACGAGCTGGAAACAGACGAAAAGAACAAACAATATAAGGAATATTTTAAAGAAATTTTTAACCTTGCCACCCTGCCCTTTTATTGGAGCGACTTGGAGCCGGAACGCGGAAAACCGCGGTATGGCAAAGAAAGCGCAAAAATTTACCGCCGCCCCGCCCCAGATTTGTGCATTGAATATTGCCAGGAAAACAACATTGAACCAAAGCTGCACTGTTTAACGTATGACAACTTTATTCCGACCTGGCTGTTATCGTCTTCCACTGCAGAAATAAAAAAGGAATATACCAGGCGGTTTCGCGAAATCGCTAAGCGTTACAGCGAAACCATCCCCACCATGGAGGTTACAAACGAGCTTTTGTGCGGTTCAGATAAGCCCCGTTCCGATTTTTTCTTTGCAGACGACAATGCAGAGTGGAGCTGGCGAACAGCGGATAAATTCTTTCCGTTCACAAAGCTGATTATCAACGAGGCGGTTTTGTGGGAGCTGCCCTATCCTACCACCAACCGAAACGCATATTATATGCAAATTGAGCAGCTGCTTGCGAAAAATGTCCGCATCGATTCGGTGGGCATGCAGTTTCACTCCTTCTGGCCCCGTGAGCGGGAGAAAGAGCTAATTTCTACCCGCTATAACCCCGAATTTGTTTACAGCGTTTTAAATAAATTCGCACAGTTGGGCCGCCCGCTCCAAATCACGGAGATGACAATTCCCGCTTTCACAGACACAGAAGAAGATGAAGCAATTCAGGCAGAGCTGCTAAACTACATTTACACCATCTTTTTCAGCCACCCGGCAATGGAAGCAATTATTTATTGGAATTTGCCGGACGGCTATGCCGCCTTTGCACCACAGGGCGACATGAAAGCCGGTGAAAATTACTACCGCGGGGGACTTTTGCGGTTCGATTTTACCAAAAAGCCGGCGTTTCATGTATTGGACGAATTGATTAACAAAAGGTGGCATGCCGAAGGCAAAACCGGCACAGATGACGGCGGGAACGCCGCTTTCCACGGCTTCTACGGCAAATATGATGTAACAGTTGTAACAAACGGAAAAGAAACAAAAACGGAAATAGACCTTCGCAAAGGGTCGCAAAACAGCTTTACACTTCAAATCGGGAAGGAGTAAGAACCATGTTTGATTTAACAGGGAAAACCGCCCTGGTTACCGGCTCAACACAGGGAATTGGTTTTGCAGTCGCCGCATGTTTAGCAGGGCAGGGCGCATCTGTGTTTGTGCACGGCGGAACCTCAGCAGGCAAAGCGGAGGATGCGGCAAAAAAAATTCCCGGCGCGAAAGCGGTTTGCGTAGATCTTTCAGAGAAAGATGCAGCGGCCAAATTATTGGATGCCACTGACAGCGTTGACATTTTAGTCTGCAACGCCAGCGTGCAGTTCCGAAAAAAGTGGAACGAAATTACGCAGGAGGAAATTGAAGCCCAGCTTCAGGTAAACTTTGCTGCAACCCTCGGCTTAATTCAGCAATTTGCTCCGCACATGAAAGAAAACCGCTGGGGGCGCATCATTACTGTTGGCAGCGTCCAACAATATAAACCCCACAAAGACATGGCAGTTTATGCTGCTAGCAAAGCAGCGCAAATGAGTCTGGTAACAAACCTTGCAAAACAGCTTGCCCCCTTTGGCATCACAGTGAACAACCTGTCCCCCGGCGTAATTTTAACGCCGCGCAACGAAGACGCTTTAAACGACGCCGAATATAAAAAGCAGGTGCTTTCCGGAATTCCCTGCGGCTATGCCGGAACTGCAGAGGACTGCGCCGCCCCAGTTTTGCTGCTGGCGTCAAACGAGGGGCGCTACATCACAGGCTGCGATCTGGTGGCAGACGGCGGAATGCGGCTGTAAGGACGGAAAGGACTTGATATAGATGCACTTTAATGTAAAAGAAGAAATTGTTGCTTTAACCCCCCAGTGGAAAGGAGAACGTTTTCCCGACGGAAGGCCGAAGGTGGCGGATAAATATCTAACTGCCCTGCAAAGTCTAACGTTAGAGGAGGTTTGGAAACCAATTTTCGTCAAGGGCTATGAAAGCCAATTTGAGGGCAGGCTCAAAACCCTCCACGACGATGGACGAAAACTCATTGGCCGCGCCGTTACCGCCACCTTTGCGCCTACGCGGCCGGATTTGCACGAAACCATGTTCGCCGTCGGCATGGCGGAGGGACGAAAGGGAAATTATAACCAGTGGGTGATTGACTCCCTGACAGAGGGCGACGTAGTGGTAGCCGACATGTACGACAAAATTTACAAGGGTACGTTTTTAGGCGGCAATTTAACCACAGCAATTAAAACCAAAACAAAAACCGGCGGCGGTGTCATTTGGGGCGGCGTACGTGACGTGGAACAAATGAAAAAGGTGGAGGGTATGCAGGTGTACTTCCGCGGCATTGACCCCACGCCGATCCGCGATTTTGTCATGACCGGATTTAACACAGCCACCCGGATTGGAAACGCCATTGTTCTGCCCGGCGACATTGTATTCGGCGCAGGCGGCGGCGTGCTGTTTATTCCCTCCCATTTGGTGGCGGAAGTGGTAGACGGCGCCGCGAAAACCCAGGTAAAAGATATTTTCGGTTTTGAAATGATTACTCAAAACAAATTTACCACAGCACAGATTGACAGAAACACCTGGACGGAGGAAATGCTGGATTTGCTCATGGCGTTCATTCAAACCGACAGCCGCGGTGAGCCTTACCGCGGTTTAGACTGGTCTGCAGAATTCGATCTGGCAAGAAACGGCAACCCCAACGACACACAGACGGCGCTGTAAATTGCTTTAACCAAAAATTTTTAAAATAAAAGCGCGGAAAGAAAAAATTTTTCCGTGCTTTTTTCCTGTTCATTTTTTTCCCCTGTCAAACATACGCGGCGGCATATCCACTAAAATAACGTCGTCGCCAATCATTTTTATTTTGTCCCATGTAATTACTAAATCGTCGCTTTTTCCAAAATTAAACAGTTTTATTTTTCCTGGTACAATAATCGCTTCGATTTCACCTTTATTTAAACTCACCTCAACATCTGAAACATATCCCATTCTTGATGCGTCGTTTACGTTTATCACTTCTTTTTGCCGCAGTTCGCCTGCACGGTACATAAAAAATCACTCCTTTGCTTTTACAATAAGTTTATGTATGAAACGTTTTATAAAGAATGGTATAAATATATTTATTTTGCAAAAAATACGGATACATAAAGATGAATGGGATTTCATTTGCGCAGTCCCGCAGGCGCAAACAGCCATTCATTTAAAAATGCGGGAGGAAAGGTGATTTTATTTATGAATACACTGGATAATATCAGTCTGATTTTAGTCATCATTGGCGCATTGAACTGGGGCTGCATCGGTCTTTTCGGTCTCGATGTGGTGGGCTTTTTGTTCGGCGGTCAAATGGCCGTTGCAAGCCGCATTATCTATTCCCTGGTAGGCCTGGCCGGTCTTTGGTCCATCACGCTTTTGTTCAAAGATAAGGTCCCGGCAAGTTCACACTGACAAACAAGTCAAAAGAGAACTGCGGCGCGAAAAAGTATGTTACCTTTTCGCGCCGTAACCGTTTTGTCACGAAATTGTAAATAATTGAAAAATAGCTCTTCCATTTTTGGAAAATATATGCTATAATGTAAGAGTATAATTATATAATAGTACAAATGAAGCTTCACATTTTTATTTTATGCAGTTTCATAAAATAAATCAATCCGGAGGTAATTGATATGGCGATAAAAACCGAAAACGATAACGGCGCAATAGTAGTTTCTGAAAATGTCATTGCACGAATTGCCGGCGTTGCAACCTCAACCTGCTACGGTGTGGTTGGCATGGCCTATAAAAGCACGTCGGACAGCATTGCCGCACTTTTAAAATGGGATTCGATCACAAAAGGCATAAAAGTGAACACGGAAGACGAAAAAATCAGTATCGACCTTCATGTAATCGTTGAATACGGTGTGAATATAAAGGTCATCTGCGAAAGCATTATTGGAAATGTGAAATACGCTGTTGAAACCGCAACGGGATTTAAAGTAGGCAGAGTAACCGTTAACGTTGAAGGCGTTAGAATTGATTAATTAAAAAATTCGGAGGTGTACCCCATTGTTATTTACAGCTGATTCCGAAACTTTGTGCCGTGCCTTTTTGTCCGGTGCGAACAAGCTTTGTAATAATAAACTAATTTTAAACGATTTGAATGTGTTTCCCGTGCCCGACGGCGACACGGGTTCGAACATG
Organism: Congzhengia sp.; assembly: GCF_037235575.1. Taxonomy (NCBI): domain Bacteria; kingdom Bacillati; phylum Bacillota; class Clostridia; order Eubacteriales; family Oscillospiraceae; genus Congzhengia; species Congzhengia sp. The sequence continues at coordinate 8,232 of NZ_JAXUNN010000015.1, forward strand.
TCTATGACCGTAACCGCCGCTTGCAAGGATTTGCTTAAGAACAACTACAACACAGTTGGAAAAGTGATGAACGGCATTGCTTCCGCGTCCCTTCGGGGCGCCCGCGGCAACTCCGGCGTTATTTTGTCCCAGCTGTTCCGCGGCATGGCAAGACGGCTCACAGACCTCAGCACTGCCGACGCAAGAGACATTGCGGAGTGCTTGAAAGAGGGTGTGTCTGCGGCCTATAAAGCCGTAATGAAGCCCATGGAAGGCACCGTGCTTTCTGTTTCGAGAGACGCGGCAGACGCAGCCTTAAAAGCGCTGGAAACCAGCGGCGACATTGTAGTGGTTTTAAGCGCGGCAGTTTCTGCCTCACAGGAAAGCTTGGCCCGCACGCCGGAGCTTTTGCCCCAGCTAAAGCAGGCCGGTGTGGTTGATTCCGGCGGTCAGGGCTTAGTCTACCTCTTAGAAGGTGCTCTATCTTACCTTGAAACAGGCGAGGTGGTTGAACTTTCCGGCTCAGAGGTCAGCGTTAACACCACGTTAGATAAAAAGGTAATTGACGCAAATATAAAATTTATTTACTGTACAGAATTTTTAATCAATAAATCGGCGCAGTCCGCCCCGGTGGGACTGTTCCGTGACAGAATTTCGAAAAAAGGCGACTGCATGGTGGTCATTGACGATGACGACATCGTGAAAGTCCACATTCACACAAACAATCCGGGATATGTGATGCAGGAGGCCGTGAAAATCGGCGAACTGGTAAACATCAAAATTGATAATATGAAATATCAGCACAACGAACGGATTAACGCAGAAACCCAGCCCCAGGAGCCGGAAAAAGAAATCGGGTTTGCCGCTGTTGCGGCGGGCAGCGGTTTAGAAAATATTTTTTCCGACATGGGTGTCGACAAGGTGATTGAAGGCGGCCAAACCATGAACCCCAGCACCGACGATATTTTGTCTGCGGTGAACAGCGTAAATGCCAAAACCGTGGTGGTGCTGCCCAACAACAAAAACATCATCATGGCGGCAAAACAGGTGATAGATTTAACGGAGAAAAATGTTGTGGTTTTGGAAACCCGTTCTGTTCCAGAGGGCATTGCGGCTAAGCTGGCCTTTGACCCCGCAGTTGATTTAGAAAATAATATAACGGCGATGAACAGCGCCATATCAAATATAAAAACCGGAATGGTAACTTATTCTGTGCGTAATTTTACGTTTCAGGACACAGAATATCCGGAAAACAAAATCATTGGCCTTGCCGGCGGCGAGATTAAAGCCGTGGGCGACGATTCATTCTCTGTTTTGCAGGAGTTGCTCGGCCAGGTCGTAAACGACGACAGCGACATCATCAGTATCTATTACGGCGGAAACGTAACGGCAGACAAAAAAGAGCAGATTGAAGATGTTTTGGAAGAAAAATATGAAGACTGCGACGTTTTGGTTTATGAAGGCGGCCAGCCTTTGTATGACTTCATCTTCTCTGTTGAATAGGTGTGGTTTTCTTGGATAAGAAAAATATTTTAAATGAATCTATCTCCGTGTTAGACGGAATTGGCCAAAAGCGTGCGGAATTATTCCGCACGCTTGGTGTTTTTACGGTGTCCGATTTGCTTACGTTTTATCCCAGAGGCTATGAGGACAGAACGAAACTAAAAAAACTGGCAGAGCTTACCGACGGGGAAACCGTCTGCGTAAGGGGCCGGGCCGTGTCCCCCTTGCGCGAAAATATGATCCGGAAAAACCTGTACGTCTGTTCGCTTAAAATCTCAGACGGTACAGGTTTTCTTGAACTTGTGTGGTTTAACAACCGGTTTATCAAACGCATGATTAATTTAGAAACGGAATATGTTTTTTACGGCAAAGTATCGATAGGGCAGAAAAAGCAAATGCAAACGCCCCTGTTTGAAGTTCCGGGAACAAACAATGTTACCGGAAAAATCTTTCCCATATACAGTCTTTGCGCGGGGCTTTCTTTAAAAATTGTCACAGATGCGGTGCGCGCTGCCCAGGACTTAGCCCTTCAATTGCTGCCAGAAATTCTGCCGGAGCACCTTCGGCAGGAGCATAATTTGTGCTCTGTTTGGTATGCTGTTCAAAATATTCATTTTCCAAAAGACATGGCTGCCTTAGAGCTTGCCCGCAGACGGCTGGTGTTTGAGGAGCTGTTTTTATTTCAAACCGCGCTATTCTCTCTTAGGGAGGACAGAACATTAGAAAAAGCGGTTTCCTTAAAGAATTCCGGATTTACAAAACAGCTTGTCAGCACACTTCCCTACCCCTTAACTGCCGCGCAAAACCGCGTGGTAGGTGAAATCTGTTCCGATTTGGAACGCGCAGTTCCCATGAGCAGGCTGGTGCAGGGCGATGTGGGCTGCGGAAAAACGCTGGTTGCGGCAATTGCAATGTTTGTCTGCGCAAAAAACGGCTATTCCGCCGCCATGATGGCGCCCACAGAGATTTTGGCGAGTCAGCACTATGAATCGTTATCAGCGCTTTTCGCCCCCTTCGGATTGGAAACGCGGCTCATCACCGGCTCTATGACTGCAAAACAGCGGCGCACTGTAACAGAAGAAATTGAAAACGGAAAGGTAAAAATCATTGTAGGCACCCATGCGTTAATCAGCGAGCAGACAAATTTGGGAAACCTTGCGCTCATTATCACGGACGAGCAGCACCGGTTCGGGGTTTCCCAAAGAAAACAGCTGGAAAACAAAGGCAGGCACCCCCACGTCCTGATTATGACGGCCACGCCCATTCCGCGGACGCTCGCCCTCATGATGTACGGCGATTTGGACATTTCCATAATCGACGAGCTTCCCCCAGGCAGAAAAAAGGTTGACACCTTTGTGGTGGGCGAGCATATGCGCCGGCGCGTTTATGCCTTTTTAAAAAAAGAAACCGATGCCGGAAGGCAGGCCTACATCGTCTGCCCTGCGGTGGAACCCTCTGAAATTCCGGGCATGAAAGACGTTTTAACTTACAGTGGTGAACTAATACAACTTTTTGGAAGCAGAGTTTCCTACATTCACGGCAAGATGAAGCCCGGGGAAAAAGACGAAATCATGACCCGGTTCAAAAACGGGGATATTAAAATTTTGGTTGCCACCAGCGTAATTGAGGTAGGCGTAAACGTTCCCAACGCGTCTGTCATGGTAATTGAAAATGCGGCGCGGTTCGGCCTTTCCCAGCTTCACCAGCTCAGAGGGCGCGTAGGCCGCGGCAGCGACAAGGCCTATTGCATTTTGTTCCCCGGCGAAAATATTCCAACCGACACACCGAGAATGAAAATTATGAAACAGAGCGCCGACGGGTTTCAAATTGCCGAGCAGGACTTAAAGCTTCGGGGACCGGGCGAGTTTTTTGGCGCCCGCCAGCACGGGCTGATGACCTTTAAATTAGCAAACATTTATTGCGACATTGACATTTTAAACGAAACTACCAAAGCGGCAAAAGAATTGGTTCTGTCAGACAAAGGATTTAAAAAAACGGAAAATAAACCGATTTTCGACGCTATATTAAAGTTATTTGACACAAACATTACATTTAGTTAACAATTTGGCAAATTTCATTGACATTCATCTGAATTATAATAAAATATAATATGATAATGTGTCTAAAATTAAGATAAATTGCGGAGGAAACATTTTGCGGGTAATTGCAGGCAGCGCACGGGGAAAAAAGCTTTACGCCTTAGAGGGACGGGATATTCGCCCCACGTTAGACCGTGTAAAAGAGTCGGTTTTTAACATGATTGCGCTTAACTTGCCCGGTGCCTCCGTTTTAGACCTGTTTTGCGGCAGCGGCGCATTGGGAATTGAAGCTTTAAGCCGCGGAGCACATCACGCCGATTTTGTGGACAGCCGGAAAGAATCGCTTGCCGTAACGGATAAAAATCTTAAAATGACGCGTTTGGACAAAAATGCATCTTTAATTTTATCCGACAGTATTGCCTTTTTAAAAACCACAGGTCAAAAATTTGACGTCATTTTTATTGACCCTCCCTATGAATCGGATCTTTACGAAAAATCGCTTCAGATCATTGCTGAAAGAAATATTTTAAAGCCAGAGGGGCAAATTATAGTTGAGTGCGACAAATTAAATACCCCTGCGTTTGATTTCTGCGGTTTTTCAATTTACCGCGACAAAACCTATGGCAGGGTAAAAATTTTGATAATGAAAGAGTGACATCCTTGAAAATTGCAGTTTATCCCGGAAGCTTCGACCCCGTTACCTGCGGACATTTAGATATTATAAAGCGCAGCTGCAAGGTGTTTGACAAAGTAATTGTGGCGGTTTTAAACAACTCCGCAAAGCACCCGCTGTTTTCCGTATCTGAGCGGATGGAGCTGATCGGCCGCTGCACAAAAGATTTGCCTAACTGTGAGGTTGACAGTTTCGGCGGGCTCTTGGTGGACTTTGCCAAAAAGAAAAACGCAGACACCGTTATCCGCGGTCTGCGCGCCATCTCCGATTTTGAATATGAGTTTCAGATGGCGCTGTTAAATAAAAAGCTAAATCCGGAAATTGAAACCATGTTTATGGTTACAAGCCTGAACTGTTTATACATCAGCTCCAGCGTAGTGAAAGAAATTTGCCTGTACGGCGGCAATACCCAGGGATTAATACCTGATGAAATAATAGAAGATGTAAAATATAAGATGGAGAAGGAGTGCTAAATGATGGACATTGAACAACTTATTGACGCTTTGGAAGACAAAATTGACAGCTGTACCACCATACCAATATGGGGCCGGGGAATCATTGACAAGGACGAGCTTTTAGACATGATACAGGATATCCGCATGAAATATCCTGATGAAATGAAGCAGGCGAAGTGGGTGAAAGAAGAACGCCAGAGAATTATTAACGATGCACAAAAAGAGGCGGCCGGCATTATTAAAGCCGCTGAAGATAAAATTGCCGCAATGGTGAATGAACACGATATTACGCAGCAGGCTTACGAAAAAGCAAATCAAATTGTAGACAGTGCGCAGAAAAACTCCCACGAAATTCGCGTGGGCGCGAACCAATATGCCGACGATGTGCTGCGCGCATTAGAAGAAGAACTGATTAAAACAGCGGAAACCATTCGCGCTAACAGAAATGGTTCCAGATAATACATAACCGCGGTGATAAAACAAAGGTACGGAAAAACTCACTTTTCCGTGCCTTTGTTTTAAAATGCAAACGCGCCTGAATGTATATTCCTTTTTTGAAATCCATATACTGTACCATAATTTTAAGAACAATAGGTGGTCTTTATATGAAAACGACAATTCAGGCAATTAAATCAATCCTTCTTCCGGTCTTGACCGGACTGCTGGCAGGGCTTTTAATTTCAAACAATACAGATATGTATAACGTTTTGATAAAACCTCCTTTTGCCCTGCCCGGCAGTTTGTTTCCCGTTGTTTGGACGGTGCTCTACATTTTAATGGGCGTTGCGTTCTTCTTGTTTCAAACATCGGGCGCGAATGAGAAAGATTTAAACGACGGCAAGCTGTTTTTTTACACACAGCTGTTTTTTAACTTTTTGTGGCCAATTGTGTTTTTTAACTTTAAGCTGCCGTTTACCGCGTTTATTTTGCTCGTAATTCTGTTTGTGTTCACTGCCATCACGGTGGTTAAATTCTACCAGTCGAGCAAGCTTTCCGGCATTTTTCTGCTGCCATATCTTTTATATATTCTCTATGCCGGATATTTAAACTTTGCAATCTGGTTTTTAAATTTGTAATTTTTTACGGGGTGATTGAATGTCAGCTTCAAAAAAGCGGCAAGAAACAAATAAAAGCAAAAAAAAGACGGTTTTACTTATTTTCCTCATCGTAGCCTTAGTCGCTGCGATTGCCTCTGTGTCAGCCTATTCTGCAAAAATTCTAGCATATGACAAGGTTTATGAAGGCGTTTATATTGGTGAAACGCCAGTGGGCGGCATGTCGGAAGACGAGCTAAGAAACAAAATTCCCGAGCTTGCAGACCTTTCTTCCGTTTACGACATTACCATAAACATTGACGGGGCCAGTGAAAAATTAAGCACCTTATCCCTTTCGCCGGCTTTAGACGTAGAACAAATGGTCAACTTGGCCATGGAATATGGCCGGAAGGAGCGGGGCCTAGGCAGGCTCAGCGAAATTTCCAACATGAAAAAAAATCCGGTTACAGTGCCATATTCCCTTTCCTTTGATGAATATGCCCTGCAGCGTGTTTTAGACAAAATTTCCGCCAGTCTTGACATTACGGCGGTGGACAATAAAATTGAAATTGGAGCGGACTCCTTAACGATAACCCGGGGTGCACCGGGCCGCGGCATCGTATATGAAGAAGTAAAGAAAGGCATTACCAACTGCCTGATTAACCACATGGACGAAATTTCATTACAGCTTAAAGAAATTGAACCGGAAGAAATAACGGTCGATTTTATTAAGCGTCACACATCGAGCGAACCGACAGACGCAACCTATACCATCTCTGACCACAAGCTTTTGTTTACTCAGAGCAGTCCCGGTGTAACGTTTGACGATAAGGAAGTAAAACGTGCGCTTAAGGCAGAAGAGGGCAAGGCCGTGGTTGTGGTTCCGGTTACGGTGCTGGAACCTAAGGTTACTACCGAATCATTGAAAGCTTCGCTTCTGACCGACGAGCTGGGAACCTATTCATCGGATTTTTCCTCCTCCAGCGCAGACCGCGCCCACAACATTCAGCTTGCCTGTGACAAAATAAACGGATATATTTTAGCCCCAGGCGAAGAATTTTCCTATAACGATGTGGTTGGCCCAAGAACGGTAGAACGTGGATTCCGCATGGCAAACGTTTATGTGGGAAACACCGTGCAGCCGGGAATTGGCGGCGGAATTTGCCAGGTTTCGTCCACCATGTTTAACGCTGTGGTCTACGCCGATTTAGACATCACATCAAGAAGAAACCATACCCTCCCTGTGACCTATGTTCCCATGGGCAGGGACGCAACGGTTTCCTATGGTTCTGTTGATTTTAAGTTTAAAAATAACTATTCAAAACCGATTGAAATTCGTGCAGAATGTATCGGACGCAAAAATGTAATTACCATTTACGGCACCAATGAGCGTCCTAACCGCAAAATTGAAATAGAAACTGAAAAAACAGGCACCACTTCCCCAAAAGTTGTCCGCAAGGAAGACTCTTCCATGCCGGAGGGGAAAGTGAAGGTAGAGAGCGCCGGCACCAACGGAAGCTCTTACATTGCCTACAAGGTTGTTTATGAAAACGGCGTGAAAATCTCCAGCGACGTGCTGTGCAAGAGCACCTATTCCGGCAAGGACCGGGTTGAAATAGTTGGAACGAAAAAAGCTTCGCCCTCGCCTTCTGCCTCCTCGACCACAACGGCAAAGCCTTCCGGCGACCCGAAACAAACGGCGCCGGCGCCTTCCGCGCCGCCCGATGAAGAGCCCAACAGCGAAACGGCACAGCGGCCATAGGATAAAATAAAATGCTTCGGAGTTGTTATAGATGAAATCAAAAGTGGTTTATGTATGTTCAGAATGTGGTTATGAATCCGCAAAATGGATTGGAAAATGCCCCGGCTGCGGCGGTTGGAACACCTTTGCAGAAGATGTTGTGGTAACATCGAAATCGTCTAAGAAAGTAGCGCAGTCTTTCTCTGTCCCGGTAAAGCTTTCAACGGTAGACACAACGAAAGACCCCAGAATTGTCTGCGGCATCGGGGAACTCGACCGCGTTTTGGGCGGCGGAATTGTGCGCGGGTCGCTGGTTTTAGTGGGCGGCGAACCAGGGATCGGAAAATCTACCATTTTGCTTCAATTAATTAAATCGTTAGAACAAAACACCAGCTTTTTTTACGTTTCCGGAGAGGAATCGGAAAAGCAACTGAAAATGCGGGCTGACAGGCTGGGAATCCGGCAGGACTTTTATGTGCTGACCGAAACCGACATCAACGCGGCGATAAAGCACGCCGAAACCATTGCGCCCGACATTTTAATTATCGACTCGATTCAGACCATGTATAATCCCGACATCGCATCGGCCCCCGGAACGGTGAGCCAGGTGCGGGATGTTACGCTTTCTTTAATGAAGCTGGCAAAAGAACGGTCTATCTCCGTTTTTGTAGTGGGCCACGTGACAAAAGACGGGGCGTTGGCTGGCCCAAAGGTTTTAGAGCACATGGTTGACTGTGTGCTATACTTTGAGGGCGAACGCCACCAAAGCCACCGGATTTTGCGCGCCGTGAAAAACCGGTTTGGTTCCACCAACGAAATTGGCGTGTTTGAAATGACCGGCGAAGGCCTGCGGGAGGTAAAAAACCCGTCTTCCATGATGTTGGAAGGCCGACCGGAACAAACATCAGGTTCTACCGTCATCTGCACCTTAGAGGGCACAAGGCCGCTATTAGCCGAGGTGCAGTCGCTGGTTGCGCCAACCACCTTCCCCGCCCCGCGCCGCATGACCACTGGGGCAGATTACAACCGCGTAAACCTTTTAATTGCGGTGTTGGAAAAGCGCGTGGGGCTGAACCTTTCCAATCAGGACATTTATGTTAACATTGTCGGCGGCATGCGCATCGACGAGCCTGCTGCCGACTTAGGCATTATCTGTGCCGTGGCCTCTGCCTTTAAAAACAAAGACATTGATCCAGACATTGCCCTAATCGGCGAGGTGGGTTTAACTGGCGAGCTTCGTGCAGTGAACCAGATTGACAAGCGGCTGAACGAAATGAAAAAGCTCGGTTTTTCAAAGTGCATTATCCCAGAATCGAACAAACGGGGACTTGCTCCGCCAAAAGACCTCACCATTTATTATGCAAAAAACGTTGGCTCTGCTTTGCAGCTATTGTTTTAAAAAAAAGAAAACCGCCGGGAAAAATTCCCGGCGGTTCTTTATTTGCTGATTACCTTAATTACAGGACTTTTTAAAATGCCAAAGGGCCGTGTGCGATATTCATAACACCACGCATTGCCGCGGGCGGACCAGGCTGCAGGGCCAATCCAGGTTTCCGTTTCGTCGGCTAAGTGCAGCGGCGCAAAGGTGTTATACCGGTTGCCAAACAGCTCAAATTCCACCGTGTGTTTCCCTTTTGCAACATTTTTAAATTCCACAAGAAATGGCGGCAGCGCAGAAATTCCAGCTTCTTTCCCATCCAGATAAACCTTTACCAGCGCCCCGCGGAACGAGGTGGCAGAAATCTCTAAATCACAATCCTCAACGCAGATTTCTGTTTTATAAATGATGTTACCGCTGTAGAAGGGCAAATCCTGTTTATCTGTTGACATAAATGCCAACCGTTCCCGCGGGGGGATTAAGGTCGACTCCGTACCCGCAAGACGCACAAAAAAGTCCCCTAAAAGGTAACATGCCTCCACCGTTCCCCGCTTGGAATAAGGCACGGTAAGCTCTAACACGTTTTCACCCTTTTTCACGTCCGGTAGCGGCACAGTTTTAATAAACTGATCCACATACCAGCCGTCAATGTTCGATTGAACCGCCTCTCCGTTGAACAAAATTTTTGTCGATTCTGCCTGCTCTAAGGCCAGCTTGCAGCCTGAAAGTCCAAATTCTGAATGGAACCGGTATTTTAGATGCACAAAGTGCTCTGCCGGTTCGTCTGCAATCACCCAGGGCTGGGGGAAATCCACCTGCCAGCCTAAGGACGCCCGAAACATATCGCTGATTTTTAAAACCTCTTCTTTTTCGTTCCACTCACCGTCGTCAAAGGCATATTCTGCAATGTCCAGCAGCAGAACATTGGGTTCTGCAAGCTTATAATCCACCGCTTCTTTAAAATCAATCCTGCGGCTTACAGTTTTTTTAGGTTCTTCCCTTTGTGCTTTTTCTTTTGTCTTTTTCAGCAGCTTGAAAAGATAACTGTTTCCCCAATAATATTTCGTCTTAATTACAGTTTTGCCGTCTTTTATCTCAAAGTTCGGCTCTTTCGTTTCACCTGTCATGGTGTCGTAGAGAACCGGTGTGAACTCCCCGTTTATTACGATTTGAATATCGTCTTCCGTGAACACGGCAGATGAAGAACCTGCCACAGAAAGATACGATGCGTTTTGCCAGTTATCATAAATGTCTAACGAATGTGGTTTTACGCTTCCTGTTTCCATAAATATCTGAGAATTTGCAATAAACAGCCATTTTCCGTCCGTATCCTTACGCATCTGATATATAAACCGGTCGGATTTTTGCCCGTTCCCCATGTAAATTTCGAGCTGTCGGTCAGAAATAGCGTTTGTCAGTGCATATTGGTCCATGGGTACCTTTGTCGCCATTTCATACAGCGGCTTTGCCAAATGGGAGGACTTCGCGTCCACAAAATCCGGGCACTTACCTGTAAAAATCAGCTTTCCGCCGTTTTGGCAAAACTCTGTAAGCCTGTCTATGGTGTTTTTCCGCAGGGTTACACAGTTTGGCACAACAATGGTAGAATAGGACATTTTTCCAACCACAAGCGGATTGCCGCCTTTGGTGCAAAGGTCTTCTAAATTGCCCTCGTCAATATAGTCAAAATCAATCAGCCTGTGAAGCAAAAATTTTGAAACAAAGGCAAGCTGGCTGTCTAAGCTGTCAATCATGCCGCCGCAGGTGTCATTCGGCCCAAACTGCATCCACATACTCTCAATGGGATGAATTACCCCCACAGAAACATCTGGCTCACCGCGGGTGAGTGCAGTGTTTACCCGAGAAAAATGATCTTCAATCAGCTTATATTCTTTATACCAGGGCGACTGGTAGAAAATTGACGCAGGATAGTCCCGCTTTGCCGTGCCCTCCATGGTAAGCCAGGAAAGATGCGGAACGCGGACGGTAACGCCCAAAGCCGCCTCCCAGTCTCCCTGAAACTTGTGACCGCGAAAATCAAAGTCCCAGTTCGTCACGCCATAAAGCTCCGACATTACGCCCTCTTTTCCGTATTGATGCACAACCGACTGCGCCTGCTTTGCTGTAATTTCCCTGTCGCCGTTCACCAGCGTGTCAATACCCGGCAGCTGCATATGCGGATAAAGCCGCATCACGTCGCCGCAGCACCACAACTGAAGCTGCATTGTATCCTCGGTGTTTGAGTGGCCTGTCAGCATAAGGCCGTTTTTTTCGCACCAGCGGCCGATTTGTCCGTAAAAACAGTCAGCAAGGCGGTTAGTAAGACATCGGTAATAAACATATTTAACATAAGACGGCGCATTGTCCTCCAGCGCAAAAAACAGTTCCGGCAAAACCGGCTTGAGGTCTACACCTGTTTCGTTTTTCAGGTCGACATCAAAATCTGTTGTCCAAGGAATTTGCGCCGTCGCGTCCCCGTTCGAAAACGGCTTGGGGATCACACGGCCATATTCCGGCTCGTCGGTAAAGATTGCAGGAACGGTTTTTCCAAACTCGCTTCCAACGGCATTTTTATAGGCCTCATGGGTTACTTCAATAAACTTTGCCACCGCCTCGTAGCTTAACGTGTCCAAATAGGTTTGGTTGTTAAACCACGGTGTCGGGTCTAAGGTTTTCACAAACGCATAATATTTATTTGTGCATTCCTCTTCCCGTCCTACTTCACGGCAGGATTTTAAAAAGCCCCTGTCATCTAAAACCACATCATATGCTGCGTAGAAATAAGGAAGCCCCTCCTCAATCGCCTGTTCCTTTGGTACGTCTTCTAAATTCTCTTTTGTAAACAGCATAATTTTACCGCGGTATTTGGGCGTTTTGGTCACCAAACCGCCTGCAAATCCCGAGGGCCATTTGTCCTCATCGTAGAGCCAGGCCAGCATGTCTTCCTCTTTTGCCTTGCCCACACAGTATTTCACGCAGTTCATAAAATCCTCGCCCAAATATTCCATTGACATTCCGGCGCGCGAGTGCATATGAAAGCCGCCAAAGCCCATTTCCTTAAGAATTTCAATTTGTTCTTTTAAAATATTGTCGTCAAACTTGTTGTTCCAAGCCCAGAAAGGCGTGCCGCGATATTCCGCCGTGGGATTTTGAAACAGCTCGTTGCTTAAACTTTGCTCCCTGTTTTTTTTGTAAAGCATAAATTTACCGCTCCTTTCAATGAAAATCTCGACATCATTATACTGCTAAACCGCAACAAAAACAACAGGTATTTTTTCTATTTTAGGGGGTAAATTTGCCATCACATCATTTATTCAAAAACCCGAACCTCAGTTAAAAATGGGAAAGTATATGCTACATTTTCATTGTCCTGTTCGATAATCCGCACATAGCGAATGGGCGTTATGTTCTCCTCAGGAATCGTGATGTTCCATGTGCCTCCCGGTTCAATAACGCTTTGCCCGTAAGAACCCGTTGAAGCGATTTCCACCGGCGCGGTAAATGCCGCGTCTGCCGCCCCCTGCACCTTAAAGTTAGAACGGTATGCAACATTTCCTTCATCTCCGCCATCCCGTAACTGACGCGCTACAATTTCAATTCTGGAAACATTATATGCTTCACCAAGGTCTAACATCCACCAATCCGGTTTTGTATCTGCCGGAAACATTGGCGTCCAGCCCCATAAATCCACCGTTCCGTCAACCGCTCGTTCCGGAATATAATGTGTCGATTCTTCAAAATAAGAGGACGCGGTAACTGTTTTATTGAGCGCAAGATTGCGCATTCCCGGCAGGCTTGAATTCATGTAAACTTCAACCCACTGCAGCTCAATGGTTTTACCGTTTAAAGCCTCAACGGCAACTGCATTGTAGCCGCTTTTTAAAACCCCCTTCGGCACTTTATAACGAATTAAGTCAAACAGCTCATAGGACAGATTTTTCGGACGAGGCTCATTGATTGTAACAACATCTCCCACATATGGGCACTCTACGCCGTTTATTTTAACGCTTGCGTCTCCAGCGCTTGTTACGGCGCCCGCGCCTGTTCCGTTGTAATTTTGATTCACGCCGATAATTACATAATTATCGGTGTCATACGTTTCGTTGACGCTGCCTACATGAACGTTCAGCTCTTGTGACTGCGGCGTTGCAGGTGTTAAAACGATTGGCAAAACAGATGTTACGGCTTCGTTGTGCGCCACCCGGTCGCGGAACGTAATTGCATGCCTGCGCACAAGTCCCGCCATATTTTCAATTGAATTTACCTGCTGCAGCATAGGCGTCCAATCTCGGAACTGATTGTACATGTGCCCCTGCCCGGTGCCGATATATTCGTTCATATGATTGTACAGATAAATGCAGTCTGCTCCGCGGCTTAAGAAAGAGTGCGCCATGCCGCGAGTGGTTTCGATGCCGGTATACTGTCCGGGACCCTGGCCATAGTTCGAGCGGTAAATCGATTCGATTCCTGCGCTGATAATAATATTTTTATTACCAGCCTGTGTTTTTAAAAGTTCTGTCCATTTTTCAATTTCCATGTCCGTATCAGAGGTTGCCCAGCGTGCGGTTACGCACACAAGATCTACCAGGCCAAGACGGCTCCATTCTTCCACATCAAGACCGTAGTCTACTGCAACATGAACTGCCGCCGGAACACGTACGCCCAAATAAATTTCGTGTCCGCGCACCATTTCGTACTGATCTAAAACCTTTCGAATGTCCTTCACCAGCTGCGTGTATACTTCTGTTAAAGCCGCCCGGTCAGCAGCATCAAAAAGCGTGTAGGATTCGCGCATAAAGTCGAGTTCCAGTCCGTCCATGTCATAGCGCTCTATATTTTCACGAATGGTAGCAAAGTACCAATTTCTGACCTCGGGATTTAAGTAGTTCAGACACCGTTGATCGTCATAGAAAGGACTGTTCGCGCCGACAAGCATGGATTGGTGCTGCTTTGTAAAGGTGGCATGAAGCGGATTATCCATATCGCTCATGTCATGAACGTCGTTCATGCGAATGCTAACCCAAGGAGAAATTCCGCGTTCGCGCAATAGCTTTATGCGTTCTTCGGTAAACTCAATACCATTTAGCATTCCTGTGTAATGCTTTTGGCGAAGACCGTTTAAATCGGTTGTCCAGTAGTCACTGTCGTGAGCTACGCCCTCCCAATATGCCTCTGTGGTATAGCCGCTGTAATTTGCACGGCCGGACTGTGTGTTCAGCATAATGGTTCCCACATTGGTGTCGACAAACTGATCCGCCCAGGAAGCAAGCCCCGAAGAGGTGAAATTACCATTTCTGTATCCATATTCCATAGGGTCTTCGTTAAATATAATGCTTTTTTCAGGATTTGTACGAAATAAATTTTCAGTCGACGCGTGACAGATAGCCGGAGCAACAAAAAGCGTCAGACTGGCCAAAAGTGCTGTAGTAATGATTCTTTTCATGTTTAACACACCCTCCCTGTTCTATTGTTCTCTCAGCATCTGCACGGCAGTTGTAAACGGTGCATGGCTTAATTTGTCCCAAACAAATACCTTAATCATTACATGTTCCGTGTTATCCGGCAAAACAATTGGAACAGATATAGGTCCCGACTGGCTTTCTGCCGGTATGGCAATGTCGGCTGATACAGCGTCAGTCAAAATTGTTCCCTGCTCCGTTTCCGAATACACCGCTGCCAAAACCTTTGCATCAATGCCTGCCCCACTGTTGTAATAATCAATTTGCAATTGATAATTGCCACCGGTCGGCGGTATTTGTTCATAAGTGTTTTGACCGTCTGAAAGGGTTGCCGACACGCAGCCAAGCGTCTGGGATTTTAGGTTTACCCGTGTGGGCAGATTGTATTTCTGCGCCCCTCCATCAGGGTTAATTTGTCCGAAATCATTATTTCCCCATGCCCAAAGGCTGCCGTCTGCCGCGGAGGCCGCAGAAAAATCATATCCGGCACAAATTGCGGTTAAGGGAGGAATGTTTAAAACCTTTGTAGGGGATACGCCATATGCCGCACCTCCTGTGCCTAACTGCCCGCTTGTATTGTTGCCCCAAACATAAAGGTCGCCGTCGCCGCTTAACGCGAGCGTGTGGGAATCTCCGGCAGAAATTTCATTAATATTCAGGTTATCAAAATAAGTTAACCTCACAGGCACACTCACAATGGAACCCAAATCGCCTGATCCCAATTGCGCCTGACCGTCATTGCCCCATCCCCAAACGCTGGTTTTACTTTCAGTTTCGGAA
>NZ_JAXUNN010000016.1:0-46781 GCF_037235575.1 Congzhengia sp.
CTGGACAGAGGATGGTCTTTCCGGTAAAGCAATGTTCATTAAGGTAATCAGTGAAAGCGTTCATTATATTTTAAGCAAATACTGCAGTTTTAAACAACAAAAAGGCGGTTCTAATTAACAGAACCGCCTTTTTTAAACAACTTATTTTTAATTACTGAAACTTAATTACATAATAACTATCCGGAGCGCCTTCACTGATTACCTTAATGAACATTGCTTTACCGGAAAGACCATCCTCTGTCCAGAGGTTTACAAAGCCTTTTTCACTCCAGTTTACATCAAAGTTCGGCGTGCCTTCAAAGTATTCGTTTTCTCTTGCATCGCAGTTTACTGCTAAAGCTTCATAGTCTTTGCTTTCAGGTGTATCAGTTGCTTCGCCGATTGCATACTCAAATTTTATACCGTCATCATCAACCGGTCCTTTACCCCAGAGACGCATATACTTTTCTGATGAATCAGGTGTTACTGTATATTCTTTTGTTTCCGGCGTAAAGCCTTCAATTTCAAAACCTGATGTTTCAAAGTAAGAAACCTCTGCTGCAGGAAGAACAATTTCAAATGAATAAATGGTTTCTTCACCTGCTGCATTCGTCAGCTTAATTTTAACTGACGTCATCTTACCTCTTTCTAAATCGAAGTAGAACGCATTTTCTTTATTTGCAGATTCAAATGCACCATTATCAATGCTGTATTCGATTTTTACGCCCGCATCAGCATATCCTGCAATTACATAATTATCATAACCAATTGATGCTTTAATGTCTTTATATTCTTTCGTATCCGCATCAAAGTCTGCTACTTTAAAGCCATCTGTAAAGATTGCATTCAGTTTCGCATCGCCTGTGGAAATCGGTGTGTAAACCGCATTAACCGTTGTTGTTGTTGTAATGTCTTCTTTGACATCCCAAGCTCCGGTGAATCCTGCTTTAGCAGGTACTTCGGGGAACTCGGATACTGCTACTGTTTCACCAACATTCTTTGTAATTGTGTCTACCGTCACGCCGTCGGCCACAAAAGTTACCGTAAACTTCTCTGCCGGCTTCGGTGTAGAATTTGGATATACAAAGTTCACTGTCATCGGTTCTCTTTCTTGCAAACTGTCTGTTACACCAAACTTACGCTCACTTCCATCTATCTTTACATTGAAAGATAACGGTGAACCGCCCGATGCCAATCCTGCTGTTATGTCTGCCGATGTCTGTCCCTCATACAGTTTAAATGTATTTTCATCAAAATCATCCACTGTTACGCCATCATTTGTCTTAAATACATAGCAACCTAATTCTGCATCTCTACTTTTTCCCTTTATTGCATCAGTATCAAATTCGCCCTTCATCGCTGCCCATGCCGTATATGCATAGCCACGATTATCTTCTGTTCCAAAGCCTGACTTTACACCACTTGCACCCGTCACTGATGAGTGTGCACTTGAATACCAAATCTCTGAATCTGACGTCGCTTCTGACCATACTTCGTCAATATCATCATAAGCCATCAGCGTTACTTTCGACTTGTCGTATGTAATTACAAACGTTCCGCCCAAAGCTGCTGTCGTATTGTCTGCCACCGCTGCTAATGGGAACAAACCGCTCTTAAAATCTGCCCATTCTCCACTATACAACACTACTCCGGCAGCCTTATTACCTGCACTAAATCCATTGCCTTTACCTGCTACAAAATTGTAAATCGGTGCGTCGGCACTGGGCACTACAGATGCCGGGGTATATACTGCTGTTACTGTTTTTGTTGCTGTAACTGCTTCTGTTGTATCCCATGCACCTGTGTAACCGGCTTTTTCCGGCACTGCCGGAAACTCAGATACTGCTACTGTTTCACCAACATTTTTTGTAATTGTATCTACCGTCACGCCGTCGGCCACGAATGTCACTGTAAACTTCTCAACAGGAATCGGTGTGTAAACCGCATTAACCGTTGTTGTTGTTGTAATGTCTTCTTTGACATCCCAAGCTCCGGTGAATCCTGCTTTAGCAGGTACTTCGGGGAACTCGGATACTGCTACTGTTTCACCAACATTCTTTGTAATTGTGTCTACCGTCACGCCGTCGGCCACAAAAGTTACCGTAAACTTCTCTGCCGGCTTCGGTGTAGAATTTGGATATACAAAGTTCACTGTCATCGGTTCTCTTTCTTGCAAACTGTCTGTTACACCAAACTTACGCTCACTTCCATCTATCTTTACATTGAAAGATAACGGTGAA
This sequence comes from Congzhengia sp., assembly GCF_037235575.1. NCBI lineage: Bacteria > Bacillati > Bacillota > Clostridia > Eubacteriales > Oscillospiraceae > Congzhengia > Congzhengia sp. The sequence continues at coordinate 2,220 of NZ_JAXUNN010000016.1, forward strand.
CCGCCCGATGCCAATCCTGCTGTTATGTCTGCCGATGTCTGTCCCTCATACAGTTTAAATGTATTTTCATCAAAATCATCCACTGTTACGCCATCATTTGTCTTAAATACATAGCAACCTAATTCTGCATCTCTACTTTTTCCCTTTATTGCATCAGTATCAAATTCGCCCTTCATCGCTGCCCATGCCGTATATGCATAGCCACGATTATCTTCTGTTCCAAAGCCTGACTTTACACCACTTGCACCCGTCACTGATGAGTGTGCACTTGAATACCAAATCTCTGAATCTGACGTCGCTTCTGACCATACTTCGTCAATATCATCATAAGCCATCAGCGTTACTTTCGACTTGTCGTATGTAATTACAAACGTTCCGCCCAAAGCTGCTGTCGTATTGTCTGCCACCGCTGCTAATGGGAACAAACCGCTCTTAAAATCTGCCCATTCTCCACTATACAACACTACTCCGGCAGCCTTATTACCTGCACTAAATCCATTGCCTTTACCTGCTACAAAATTGTAAATCGGTGCGTCGGCACTGGGCTCCGCAGATACAAGATTTAAACTGCACATGGTGCTCAAAATCATCATGAACGCCAATAAAATTGCAAGTTTTTTCTTCATTTCATTACCTCTCCTTTACTAATTTAATTTTAATAAAATAATTGTGTGGCTTTTTTGCCGCAACTCGTCCGAAAGGACGAAAACATTTTTACGCATCACTCTCTTTTCGCTTTTGTAAATTTTATTTCATTTTCATATAAAATTTTGAAAGCCATTATGGATACGCTTCGTACAAATATTTCTAAAATAAATATGATATATTTATACAATATTAATTATAACTGGTAAAATCAAAAAAATCAATAGTAATATGAAAGATTTTTTGATTTTTTTTTTGTGCAAGTTGTATAAAACTACATATAGTATATTTATGACAATATATTCACAAATTACATGCAAAAAAATAAAAAAAAGTCTTTACATTTCGCTGAGATTGTGGTAAAATAACATTCGTCAGTAAAAAATGCTGCTGTGGCACAGTAGGTAGCGCAACGCCTTGGTAAGGCGTAGGTCGGCGGTTCAAGTCCGCTCAGCAGCTCCATCGGCGAATGCCGCATTTTTAACGCATCTGCTTTTAAGCAGATGCGTTTTTTATTGCAAAAGGGAGAACCCTTGCGGTTCTCCCTTTTCTTTATAACGCAACTACATCAGTTTTTTCGGATAAACGCCGGCTTCAACCAGCTTTTTAAAGGATTCAACCACAACCGACGCATCTTCTTTATATGTAACGCCAAACCACTTATCGTTCGTTTCCAAAAGCTTAACGCTGGCCTTTCCAGATTTTATCATATCGTCAATGATAGTCGGAAGCAAGTATTCAGATTTCAAATCTCCCGGTTTCACCTTTGACAAAAAGTGAATAAAGTCCTCCTCCAGGCAGTCAATAAACTCCGGTGTAAGCCCCCAAAAATTCATAGACACATAGCTTTCAGCATCAATGGGAACAAGCGTTCCGTCCTCTGCCGGCACCGCTGCGCCGCCGGGGATTCTGGTGATATCAGAAGTTTCCACAACATCTACCAGCATATTATTATCATCAACCGTGCAAATGCCGCGGGTAACGCCGCCATTGTCGCTGAGCGTGTTTTTCAAAATGAAGCCGGCCATGCAGTAACTAGACGGATTTTTTCTTGCTTCTTCAGAAACCAGGTAATCATGCACCCGGACAAAGGCCTCTTTTCCATAGTAGTCGTCTGCATTAATTACGACAAAGGGAGTTTTTACAATTCCTTTGCAGGAAAGAATTGCGTGGCCGGTTCCCCATGGCTTTTTCCGTTCTGCCGGCGTTTTATAACCTCCGGGAAGGTTTTCCAGTTCCTGAAATGCATAGGAAACATCACAAATTTTTTCAATTCGATTGCCGATAACCTCACGAAAATCCTTTTCTAAATCGTGGCGGATGATAAAGACAATTTTATTAAACCCTGCCTCCAATGCGTCATGAATTGAGTAATCCATAATAATTTCACCGCTGGGGCCCACAGGTGCAAGCTGTTTGATTCCGCCCCCGAACCGGGATCCGATGCCCGCTGCCATAATTACTAATGTTGTGTCCATTAATTTGCCTCTTTTCTCATTAAATTTCGGATTCTATTATACCACAGCACAACGCCGTTTTCAAGTTAATTTTTCCAGCGAAAAAGAAAAACTGCATTGCGGAGTGTACACCGCAATGCGATTATATGATACTTTATTTTACAATCCAGTTGTCGTCTGTGTTTAAAACCGTAATATTTTTTACAAAAGGCGTAACGTCCGTCAGATTGTTCCAAACAAACAGCTTTGCCGAATCCGGCTGACCGCCGGTATAGGGCACGGTTTCTGAAACAGCTGTGTCCTCCTCTGTTACCGGAATTGAAACAACGCCCACCAATTCCTCGCCGCTGTAAACTGCCATAACCACAACGCCCTCGGCAGGTGCTTCTATAGCGAAATCAAAGGTACAGGTGCCGGCAGAAGCGTTTATCATTACAGCGTTGCGGCTGTCCGCCTTTTCAAATTCAACGGCTGCAATCCGCGTTGTGCCGGCCGCAGGATTTGCGGCAATGACTTGAACCGTATGATAGCCCGCCGGCAAATAGACGGTTTCATCAAACGTTTGTGCTGTGTATGCTGCTAACGGGCAGGAATAGCTGATAGAATTTGAAGCCGCCCCGCCGTCCACACTTAATTTTATTCCGGTTGCAGTTTTTGCGTCGCCGCTGTTGTCATTGTTCAGCAAGAGGCGGACGTTATAAAAACCGGCTTTTTCTACATTCAGCGCATAGGTAAAAGCCACGCCGGAATGGAACACGGCATTGTCGTAGGTTTCGCCGTCTACCTTATATTGGTCACCCCAAACCTGGTAGCCAAACCACCAGCCCTTGTTGTTAATATTTCCGGTTTTATATTCCCTTGCGCCAAAGCGCGTAATGCCGCTTGGCGATAAAATCTTATCAATTCTTCTGATTTCAAGCTTAGAAAAGACGCCGCCGTTTGCATATTCCAGCCGAAACGTATGCTCGCCCTGGTCCAACGTTACAGAATCCTCAACGATTCTCATCTCGCGTCTATCGGTGTGTGTAGCCAAGTTCCCCGTTTCTGCATACATGGGGTCAGTTTTGTTAACCCCGTCCACAATCGCCTGCGCGCTTCCCGGGGCACCCTGTGTGGAAGTCAGGAAAAACATATAGTCGCCCTTTTCCGAAATATTGAGTTTAAACTCTGCAAAACCATTGCTTTCAAACACAACGTCTACGCCGGAAATAGAGGTGCCAGAGCTGTTCACTGCCGCCGCAAAGGGAATTTTCGTTTTTCCGCTGGCTGCTACGTCCACCGCAGCAGCGGGAACTTTTTCAAGTTCAACTGCAAACAGTCTGGTGTCCGCCTGCACACCGGAGGTCTTTTTAAACGTGAGTGCGTGCGTTCCTGCCGTTAAATAAACCGCATTGTCAAATGGGTGTTTTGTCACCGCCGCGGCGGTTGTAAAGGTTGCAGTTCCTGACTCCGCGTCTGATCCGTCTGCATAAACAGACCAAACCAGGCTTTTGCCGGCCGAACCGTTTAGGTATAGGCTCATGTCATACCAGCCTGTCTCATTCACATTTACTTTATAGGTAATTAATGCTCCCGATGTATTATTGCAGGCAATAATATTATAATAGGTGCTGCCTGCAATGTTGAAACTACCGCCTTGAAGGGCCTGTCCGGCGGGCGACCACCAGTCGTTGCCGGATACGTAATCAATAAAATCATATCTTGCTGCAATCACTGTCTTACCGGTTGGTTTTACGGCAATGTCCGTGCGTTTTACGCAAACCTGCCAAACTTCCGTGTCAACCGTGAAAGAAAGTGTTATGCTGTGGGTGCCTGCTTCAAGCTCTTTTCCTGAAACGAGCGTCCAGGGCATTTGTTTCGTCATCTGGCTGCTTGCCGCATTGGTCATATACATTGCATGTGTATCGTTCTGAGTACTTCCGTCAAAATACATCTCGATACCGCCAAGAGCAGATTTCGCCTCCAGCAGCACGGAATAGGTTCCTGTTTCCAAAATATCAAACGTATATGTCACATCTGTCCCGGCGAGAAATTTTAACGCTTTGCTTTTTCCGCCCACCAGACCGTTTGCCGTGTAGCTTGAAGCAGATCCAACCGAAACATTTTCCTGTGGTGTGACGTCTGCATATTCATTTAACGCCAAGAACGTAGACCCTTCAGCGTTTACCGTTAAAACGTCTGTCCGTTCGGCAGTCAGTCCGTCAAAATAGCCTTCGCCGGATAAATTCAGAAAATAAATATCATTTGCGCCGGCGTTTAAATAAACTGCCGGGAACGATTTCGACACAACGCCCGTGTCGCTGTCTTTCAAATAGCAGATTTCACCGACCCTGTCGGAGTCTTCTAAACCATTGGCGTACAGCGAAACCATGTTGCTGTTGTTATAGATGCTGAGGCTGGGCGTGAACATATAGTAGCCTGCTGTTTGCACGTCTAAGGTATATTTTAAATATTTAGAGCCAGTAAAATATACGCCTCTGAATGTTTTCACCGGGCTAGTCAACTGGGAAGAGGTATAGTCGCCCACCAGTGGATATCCTTCCGGAACGGCTTTCCGTCCGCCGGACATCTGCTGGTCAACGTGCACGGTTCCGACATCTGCATCAATCCAGTCTGACGGGGAAAGAGATACCTTGTCAGATAAAATGGAAAGCTCAAGCTTCCTGACATCAATGTAATTTACCGTTGTATTTTCAGAAAACGAAAGGCTTATAGTATAGAGTTTGCCCGCTTCAAGGGCAAGATTGTTTTCACCAGTAACCAATTCCGATGTCGTGTCGCTTGTAGTTTTCTTGCCGTAGAGTCGCACATAGGCCGGATTACTGTAGTTTTGCACACAGTAGTGCGTAAAGCTGGCAATTGCTGAGGAGCCATCCGACACCTGAACCGTTGCTGTTGATGCGCCATTGTTTTTTAACGCAAAGAGCGCATAGGTTCCACTTTCGGCCGGGGTGAATGTAAAGGAACGCGCCGTGTCTTTTGCAAAAGCACCGTCAGAAAGTTCAATTCTTAAAAAGCCGTTATCCAGGGTTTTCACCGTGTCCCCCTCCGCGCTTATCTGCATAGAAACCATCGCATTCAGCACAAGAATTGCCGCAGCCGTAAAAATTGTAAAAAATCTTTTTTTCACAGTAATTTCTCCTCTCTCCCTATAGTGAAACAAACAGGAGGAAAAGGCCCTCCTGTTTGTTTCTTTTTGCGTACTAAATATATAAAAACTTAGTTTAAAATTGCAAGTTCTGTTTCCTTATCAAATAAGTGCACCCGGTTCATGTCAAACGCAACTTTAATATCGTCTCCAGCTTTTGCTGTAGATCTCGGATCAACTTTGGCAATAAAGGATGCGCCTTCAATCGTAAGGTGAAGCAGGGTTTCTGAACCCATCAGCTCTGTTACCTCTACATGTGCGTTTACAACGCTGGTAGGAGCGGAACTTAAATAAACCTCTTCATCGCGGATATTTTCCGACCTTACGCCCATAACAACCTGCTTGCCGATATATCCCTTGTCAATAATTTTTGAAGCTCTGCCGTCAGGGAATTTAACGGAAGCTTTCCCAAACGTAAAGTAAACGCCGTCTTCTTTCTTTTCCAATGTGCCATCAACAAAATCCATAGTCGGGCTACCGATGAAGCCGCCGACAAACATATTTACAGGATTGTCGTAAAGCACCTGAGGCGAATCAATCTGCTGGATAATACCGTCTTTCATAACAACGATACGGCTTCCCATTGTCATAGCCTCTGTCTGGTCGTGGGTAACGTAGATAAAGGTTGTTTGCAGTCTTTTATGTAATTTGTTGATTTCTGCTCTCATCTGTCCGCGGAGTTTTGCGTCAAGGTTTGAGAGCGGCTCATCCATTAAGAACACCTTCGGTTCACGGACGATGGCACGTCCCAATGCAACCCTCTGGCGCTGACCGCCTGACAAAGCCTTCGGCTTTCTGTCTAACAAATGTTCAATGTCCAGAATTCTTGCTGCTTCTGTAACTCTTTGCTTAATCTGCTCTTTCGGCATTTTACGAAGTTTTAAACCAAACGCCATGTTGTCAAACACCGTCATGTGCGGATACAGGGCGTAGTTCTGGAAAACCATTGCAATGTCCCTGTCCTTCGGGGGCGTTTCATTCATCAGTTTGTCGTCAATATAAAGTTCGCCTTCAGATATGTCTTCCAAACCGGCAATCATACGAAGCGTTGTTGATTTACCGCAGCCGGAAGGGCCAACAAGAACGATAAATTCCTTGTCTTCAATATCTAAATTGAAATCACCAACAGCGGTAACACCACCTGGATATCTTTTGTAAATGCCTTTGAGATTAAGTCCTGCCATTTTTTAACTACCTCCAAATTTAACTTTCACTTTATTTCACATAAAATTAGTAACAAATTAATTATACCATAATTCCAGCCCGATTGTTAGGCCATTATTGAACAAAATTTTGGCAATTTATTTGGTTAGTTTGCATAAAAGCATAAAACTAATCAAATTAACTAAGCCTCCTTCATAGACAGTGAAATTCTGTTTTTAACAAGGTCTACGGCTAGCACCTTAACAGAAACCACATCACCTACACTCAAAACTTCCTTGGGATGTTGAATGTAACGTGCGCAAATTTGCGAAATATGCACCAGTCCATCCTGGTGGACGCCAATGTCAACAAACGCGCCGAAATCAATCACGTTCCGAACGGTTCCGGTAAGAATCATTCCGGGCTTTAAGTTTTCAATGGACATCAGTTCCGATTTCAAAATGGGTTTTGGCAACTCGTCCCGCACATCGCGCATAGGCTTCTTAATTGCTTCGATAATGTCCATTATGGTAATTTCACCAGTATTGGTTTCTTCTGAGATCCGTTTTAAATCCAGTTTTTTTATTTCTGCGTCAAACTTACCCCGGTCAAGGGACACCACAGATGCGCCGGTTTTTTCTAAAATCAGTTTGGCGGTTTGATACGATTCCGGATGAACAGGTGTTGCGTCCAGCGGATTTTTCCCGTCTGTAATGCGCAGAAATCCAGCGCACTGCTCAAACGCTTTTGCTCCCAGCTTTTTTACCTTCATCAGCTGTTTGCGCTCGGTAAATTTGCCCTCGGTTTCCCGATAGGCCACAATGTTTTTCGCAATGGATTTATTAATTCCGGAAATATACGAAAGCAGCGGCACCGATGCCGTGTTCAAATCCACGCCCACGGCGTTCACGCAGGCTTCCACCGTTCCCGCAAGGGCCTCGCTGAGCCGTTTCTGGTTCATATCGTGCTGATACTGCCCCACGCCGATGGATTTCGGTTCAATTTTCACAAGTTCGGAAAGCGGGTCCTGCAGCCTGCGGGCAATGGAAACCGCACTGCGCTGCGCAACGTCGAAATCCGGAAATTCCTCCGTACCCAGTTCTGATGCGGAATAAACAGACGCGCCGGCTTCATTCACCACTGCATATTTCACTTCGTGCTTTGTTTCTTTTATTAACTCAGAAATAAATAACTCAGACTCTTTTGACGCGGTGCCGTTCCCAATGGAAATTACATCCACGTTCCACTTTTCAAGCATGTTAAGTAGCATTTTTTTTGCTTTTTTCTTGTCGTGGTGCTCCAGTGTAAAAAAGGCCACGGTTGTGTCGAGCACTTTCCCCGTTTCGTCCACCACCGCAATTTTGCAGCCCGTCCGGTAGCCCGGGTCTACCCCCATGACGATTTTCCCCTTCACCGGCGGCTGCATGAGCAGGCGGCCCAAATTATCGGAAAACACATCAATGGCAGATTCCTGCGCCCGGTCTGTTAGCTCCACGCGGATTTCGTTTTTCACAGATGGGGCAATCAGCCGTTTTAATGCGTCCTCCACGGCAGAAACCACCATTTCGGTAAGGCGGCCGGTGCCGTCTTTTTTCACATACAGCCTGGAAATACCCTGCACGATATCTGCGTCTTCAACGTCTAACGATACCTTTAAAAAGCCTTCATTTTCACCGCGGTTGATTGCCAAAATTCTGTGATTAGCAATTTTCCGCACCGGCTCTTGAAAGTCGTAATACATGGCGTAGGTACTGTCTTCATCTTTTGCTTTTTTCACCGTCATAAATCCGTCGTTCCAAATTTTTCTCCGGACAAAGGCCCTCACCTGGGCGTTGTCGGAAACGGTTTCTGCGATGATATCAAGCGCGCCGGCAAAGGCCTCCTCTGCCGACTCCACGGACTTGCCCACCAGCGCTGACGCGGCCTTTTCCACTTCCGCTACCGTGGCAGTTTGTGCCAAAATCAGCTCTGCCAACGGCTCCAAACCTTTTTCTTTTGCTATAGAGGCCCTGGTTTTGCGTTTCGGACGGTATGGCCTGTATAAATCGTCCAGCTCTGTCTGGGTCAAAGCCTTTTCAATCTTTTCTTTTAATTCATCGGTGAGCGCGCCCTGCTCACCGATAAGCCTCAATATGTCGTCACGCTTTTCTTCCAGGGCGCGAAGCTGTTTCAGACGCTCATAAAATTTTCTAAGCAGTGCATCGTCGGCAGAATTTGTCAATTCTTTCCGGTAACGCGCAATAAAAGGAATGGTGTTGCCCTCGTCAATTAAAGTGACTATGTTAGAAATCACCTTGTCTGACAGGGAAAACTCCTCTTTTAGCTGCTTAAATATTTTATCCAATGCAAATTACTCCTTTAATGAATTGACATATGCCGTCAGCATGCCATAAACCATCTTGGCTGCTTCCTGTCTTGTTGCGAACTGGTTTGGATTAAAGTTTCCGTTGTCGTCGCCCGAGATGATGCCCAGTCCAAAAATTGCAAGGACGTGGTCTTTCGCATAGTCGCTGATGGTTCCGTAATCTTTAAACACAGAACTGCTTGCCTTGTCTGCACGGATTCCGTTTGCTTCCAGCACAGTATTAATAATTTTTGCCATATCCTGACGCTTAATCTTCTGGCCGGTTCCAAACATGTTTTCACCAATACCGCTTACAATGTTGTTTTCATACGCGCTGGCAACATAGGAATAGTACCACGCTCCCTCAGCTACGTCTTTAAAATCAACCTTTAATGCTGTGTCGTTTAAATCAAACAGCTCAACCACCAGCTTTACAAATTCTTCCCTGGTGATGCTGGCATCCGGCTCGAAGGCGGTTTCGCTCTTGCCGTTGATAATGCCGCGGTTATAAAGCGCCGCAATAAAGCTTTTTCCCCAGCCGTTTGCATCTGCAAATGGATAGGATAGCGATTTTACAACATAAACGCCGTCTGCCTTCACCTGTGCTAATATTCCTTTTTCCGACGGAACGGAATATTTCACCGGAACAAGCTTTCCGCCGCTGAATTCATAAAGCATGGGGCTTTGTGCCTGTGTGGAAATTTCAATCACATTGGCGGTGTCTGCTTTGGTTTTAATAATAAATCCGCCACCCAAAAGCTCGTCCGTAATACCGTCATAAGATTCTAAAACGGTGTAGTTGCCGGTTTCTTCTTCTGTCGGCTTTGTGTCATCCGGCTTGTTGTTATCTGAAGTTCCGCCATTTCCACCGCCGCCCGTGCCGCCATTTCCGCCGCCGGATTGGGAGGAGGATTCTTTCTTGCAAACGCCAAGGTCGTCAAGGGCCGTTGCCACCGAGGACTTGTCGCTTTGCGGAACTTTACTGTTTAAAAAGGTAACTAACGTGTCAACCATCTGCTGGTAGGTCACGGTTTTGCCTGTCTTGCTGATATAGCCGTCCCAAACCGCATCGAAATCATCAGCAAATGTTTGGCTGACGAAATTTACATCAAATTCGCCGTCTTTAAATTTTAGCATCGGTTTGCTTTCGTTAATTTCCGGTATTATGGTAAACAGATTTGCAACAACACCGGCAGTAATTCTGTCCTCGGTAAAGATTTTTTCTGCCGCCGGATAACGCTTATACAAAACATTCATCAATTTTTCCATGCCCTTAAGCGTTGCATCCGAAGCATTTTCTAACTCAATTTTCTTTTGAAGAATGTCAGCGTAAGTGAGCCGAATCCCTGTTTCATCTTTAATACAGGTAAAGGACTGAAACACCCTCCTTAACGTCGGCTTGTCCACGGAATCACCGACAATTTCTTGAATAATACCGTCCATAGCACCGGAATCTAAGTTAAGCAAGGCCGCGCTTACACCGGTATCGGTTGTAATAAATGGCCGAAAATAACTAATGTAACCGTCACGCTGTTCCGTTGTATATTGTGCAAGTTTATTTAAAACCGAATCTAAAATTCCGGAATCTTCTCCCGAAATAACGCCAGCCGGCATGATAACCAGCACAACAGCAAGTATAATAGAAATAATTCTTTTCATAATTTATCCTTTCTGCTAATCCTATTTCATATATTTGTTTCATCTGGCAAAAAGACCGCAACTAAATATGAAACGTCATTGCGTTTTCAATCCGTTGCGGTCTCATTCATTTAAAATTCAGCTATTATTTGCTCATAAAGGTGTAATATTCTAAACCATTGTAGAGCATCTTAGCGGCTTCTGCCCTTGTTACATCATTAAAAGGCTTAAAGGAGCCATCCGGATAACCACCGACAATTCCAAGGTTGGTTGCTTTGCCTACATATTCTCTTGCATAGCCTTGAATGTCTGCTGCATCTGTATAGGTCATAGATGTTGAAGCGTCTGAGTCTTCGGTGAGTCTCATAATAACAGTAATCAGTTCCTGTCTGGAAATTGTGCGGGTGGGTTTAAATTCCCCGTCATCATAACCGGTGAAGAGCTTCTTTTCAACTGCAATATTTACATAACCTCTTGCCCAATCTGCGATCGTAGCATCATCTGAGAATCCGGAGTTTGCATCTGCCATTGCAGCGTCAGGTGACAGTCCCATCGCACGAACCAGAGCAACCGCAATTTCCTGACGGGAAATGCTGATGTTCGGTCTAAACGAACCGTCTTCATAACCAATAAAGATTTTTCTCTCTGTCAGGTTCATGACATACGGTACTTCCCAGCTGCCTGATGTCATATCGTTAAACAGTGGTTTTGATGTGTTGTACGTCGGTGTTGTCAAAACAAACTCATCACCCGTAGAAGTGCCCGGTCTGTTCGGTCTTGTTGAACCACCGCCGGGGCGTGTAGGATCCGTATCATCCGTATCATCCGGATCTTCTTCATCAGCCGGTCTTTCTGCCGCTGACTGACCTTCTTTGTAGAGATTAATATCTTCATTTGCAAGAACAATCTTTAAATTGTCTTTCTGTTCGTCAGAAAATGAGTTAAACATTTCTACAACACCGGTAAGAATATCGAAACCTTTCTGAAGGTCGGTGCCTCTTGATTCTACATCTACACCGTTAATTGAAGAATACTCCAATGTACTTCCAAGATCCTTAGCAAAGGTCTTGCTATATGTAGAAAGCACAAAATCGTCGTTTCTGTCATTTGTCATTTTAAAACGGCCGTTAAACGGTGTAATCAGGTTCAAGAAATTTGCACTGTCAATTTCATGAAAATCTAAGCCTGTTTCTGCATCGTCAGTGATATATGCGTCAAACAGTGCATCTGCCGCAGCTTTTTCTTCAGCATTTAACTCAAGAGGCGTTTTCTCGAACACCCCGTTTACAGGATCTTTGCCAAAATTGTCGAGAGATTCTTTTCTGGCACTTAAACTGGTGTTTTTATAAAGCTCCAGTAAAAAGATAAACTGATCGCTGTACTTATCTTTTACCTGGTCAACAAACTTATTAAAGATAATTTGCATGTCATCGTTTGCCGGTAAATCTTGTTCGCCTTTCAAAGCGGCAATAATTGTGTCAATGCCGTTTGTTCCGTCAACCATATATGCTTTAAATACCATCCAAATTCGAATGCGCTGGCCTGGATCCTCTGGCATATACTTACAAAACTCAGTTACAATCTCTGAAATTTTGCTTTCGGGCACATCAATTGAACCTGCCGCAAACGCCGGAGTTACTGACGTAAGCAATAAGGCAGATGTCAAAATGGCACAAAGAAACTTTTTCATTTTTAACACTCCTTCGTATTTTTGTAATATTATATTTTTATTTTAACCATGAGCAAAATACTGATATACCCCAATCGATTTTGCGAGGCATGGTTACCTCCTAAAATTATTCCTCCAACAGATACAGGTATTTTGAATAATATTGTTTAATTTGTTCTTTGTTTTCATCCGTTAGGTTCTCCTGCAGAATTTGCATTGCCTGCGTAAGCTCTTCCTGACTGATTCCGTCCTTTGCAAAAGACAAAAGCCGGGAATATTCCTCAGAGGGCAGCGCCTTTGCCAGAAGGGACAGCACTGCAAACTTGTCGCTCACAGAAATTTTCGACTCTAATCGTTTCATTGTTTCGGCGTCAAGCTTTATTTTAAGATTTTCTGCCGGGTCTGCATCATTCCCCTCGGTAACCACCGGAAGCTCCACGCTGCCATTGTCTTTCAGCAGGTCGCTGTCGCTGATGGTCTGTGTCACTTTTGAAAACATTTTGTTTACGGCCACATTAAACGCAACAACACCGCCAATGACCAAAACAGCAAAAACAATACCTGCAATAAGGAGTCTTTTTTTCGTAGATTTTTTCACGCTGGGCCTCCTTAAGTGCATAAACAAATGACACTGTTTTATGTTATTATATCGCGAATTGCTGCAATTGTCAATTCTTATTCCATATTTTTTTATTATTTTTCTGTTACAGCCATGCAGAGCACTGTTTTTATTAATAGTATATATTATGACTATGAAATTATCAAGTATAATTTGAAAATTTGTTGATTTTTTTTTGAAATTATGGTATGATAAAGACAAATGATAATATGTGGTGTTGTATGCAGTTTGTTTGCATGCATCTCCCGGCTCCGGAGGTAACTTAAAATGTACCGTTTCTTTTTTAAACGCGTGCTTGATATAATTGTTTCTCTTATTGCTTTGCCCTTTGTTTTGGTCATTTCTCTAATTCTGTCTGTCGTTATTTTTTTTAACGACGGCGGAACGCCTTTCTATTTTGCAGAACGGCTGGGCAAAAACGGCAAAGTTTTTAAAATGTATAAACTGAGAACCATGAAAAAAAATATGCCCGATCTGCGCAATCCCGACGGCTCTACATACAATTCAGAAGACGACTATCGCTTAACTTCCTGCGGCAAATGGATTCGGCGGTTTTCGTTAGACGAGCTGCCCCAGGTTTTGAACGTGCTGAAAGGTGAAATGAGCCTTGTAGGGCCCAGGCCGGATTTGCCCTCTCAGGAAAAATTCTATGTGGGCAATGAGCGCGACAAGCTTTTGGTGCGGCCCGGCATTACGGGTTATTCCCAGGCCTATTTCAGAAACTCCATTAGCTGGAAGGAACGGATTGAGTTTGATATTTTTTATATCCAGAATGTTTCCTTTATAATGGATATGAAAATTATGTTGAAAACCGCTACAGCTTTGTTTCAATCAAAAAATATTTACAATACAGCCGTTCCATCTCCCTGTCCAACGGTGGAAACTGTTGTGAAGGGGTGAAAAAATGTCATTTGCAGTTCACGGTCTTGCGTGGGACACAGAATATTTCGGCTTTCCCTGTGCAAACATTGATATTTTGGGGACGCTGTCGGATAACGACGCAAAAGAACTGGTTCGGCTATCAATGCAATACCGGTTTGTCACCATCCACAACCCGGATGCATTGATTGGCAACGAAAAAACAATTTTAAGCTTACCCAATACGATAAAAACAGATGTCAATATCCGGCTGTGCAGCTCAGACCCTGCGGGCATTGAGGGGGCTGTTTCTGCACTGCCGTTAGAAATAAAAGAGGGATATTCCGTTGTTTTGGACAATAATATGCCCCTTAGTCCCGATGTGTTTGACGCTGTGCAGGGTTCGTTCGTCCATTCCCGTTTTTATCAGGACAAGCATATTACAATGGAAAAGGCCGACGGCGTGTTTTATAACTGGCTGAAAAATGCTCAGAACAGGCCGGACAAGTATTTTTGTATTTGCAGATATCAAGGCCGCTGCGCCGGTGTTATGCTGCTTTCTTTCATCGACAAAAAAAGCATAGTCATTGAGCTGTTGTCCGTCTGCAAAACGTTTCAGGACATGGGAATCGGAACCTTAATGATGCGCCGGCTGGGCGTGTTTCGTGCTGAAAAAAACGTGACAAAAATTTTAGTTGGCACACAGGAGCGCAACAGCGCGGCTTTGGCCTTTTATAAAAAAAATAATTTTAAATCAGACAGAAAAACCCATATATATCATATGTGGAATGATTGAAGGAAATGAAGTCTGCATGAATATACTTTATCTTACATCCGTTTTCCCGCGTCCTGAAGACGGCGCCACCATATATACTGACCTTGCCTGCGAGCTGTCCCGCAGGGGACACAGTCTGACGGTGGTGGTTGCGGATGGAAAAAAAACGCAGGAACAGGCGCAGTTGGGAACCGAGCGCGGTTTGGAAGTTCTTCGCGTCCGCACCGGAAACCTGTATAATGTGGGCTTTTTAAAAAAAGGTCTGGCAACCCTTTTGCTCAGTCATCACTTAAAAAGAGGCATAATGCGGTTTTTGAAAAACAGGACGTATGACCTGATTTTGTATGAAACGCCGCCCCTTGCCGTTTATAAAACGGTTCAATATGCGAAAAAAAGATTTGGTGCATCGTCCTTTTTAATGCTAAAGGACATTTTTCCGCAAAACGGCGTAGACCTGGGAATTTATAAAAAGAACAGCTTCATATTTCAATATTTTAGAAGACAGGAAAATGCGCTTTACCGCGTGTCGGACAAAATTGGCTGCATGTCGAAAGCCAATATGGAATATATGAAAAAACACAACCCGGCGGTATCCGGCAAGGTAGTTTTTTTCCCCAATACCAAGGCGGTTTCTGAAATGCCGGCAATTTCGAAAGCGTCTGTCAGGGAAAAATTCCATCTGCCAGCGGACAAAACCATTTTTGTATTTGGCGGAAACATTGGGCTTCCTCAGTCGCCAGACGCCTTAATTGCGTGCGCGAAAAAAATTTGCGAAATGGAAAAGGCCTTTTTTCTCGCCGTCGGGCGGGGAACGCACACCGAGTACGTGCGCCATGCGCTGAGCAACGCGGACAATTTTATGGTTTTAAACGAATTGAAGCGGTGTGATTATGAGGAATTGCTGTCTGCATGTGATGTCGGTCTGATTTTTTTAGACAGCCGGTTTACGGTTCCCAACTTCCCCTCCCGAATTCTTTCCTATATGAATTTTTCTCTGGCAGTTTTGGCCTGCACCGATAACGTCAGCGATATAAAAGACTTACTTTCGGAGTCCGGCTGCGGTTTTTGGTGTAAGAACGGTTGCCTTGCGCAATTTAAACAGCTTGCGGGGAAACTGTGCGAAAATTCTCAAATGCGGGAAGAGATGGGCCGAAAGGGCTATTTATTTTTTAAAGAGCGTTTGAACCCAGGCATAAGCGCAGATTTGCTAGAAACATATATGGGAAATTGAATGGGTGAAATTTGATGAACGTGTTATACCTTACGAACCTCCCGGCGCCTTACCGTGTAGATTTTTTTAACGAGCTGGGGAAAGAGGTGAACCTGACTGTTTTATATGAACGCCAAACCGCCGGCGACAGGGACGCGCGCTGGCGCAGCAGAAACGCTGAAAACTTTCGCGAACTCTATTTAGGCGGTGTAAAAATCAGCGCGGCGGCTTCTTTTTCCCGAAACGTCCTGCACTATTTGAAAGACAATTCTTTCGACGTGCGAATCATCGGCGGATATAGCACACCAACCGAAATGCTTGCAATCCGGTATATGAAACGGCATAACATGCGGTATATTTTAAGCATAGACGGCGGTTTTCCTGCAAAGGAGCATCCGCTTTTAAAAAAGATAAAAACCTATTTTATTTCGGGCGCCGCACTGTATTTGGGAACCGGGAAAAACGCAGCCGGCTATTTTACTCACTATGGTGCAGACCGAAATAAGATTTTACAATATCATTTTACGTCTCTTTTTAAAAATGACATGTTAGCGGCGCCGCCCACGGAGCCGGAAAAAATAAAATTAAAAAAAGAGCTGGGCATTTGCGCAAAAAAAATGGTTTTGTCCGTTGGGAGGCTGCTGCCTTTAAAGCGCTACGATTTATTAATCGAAGCGGCGAAAGACCTTCCCGATACGGAAGTCGTCATTGTGGGGGGAACGGCCGACCGTTACCATATGGAGCTTATTGACCGCATGGGGGCAAAAAACGTGCGGTTTATAGACTTTTTGCCCTACAGCGGCCTGGTTCGTTACTTTCGCGCGGCAGACGTGTTCGTAATGCCGTCTGATTCCGACGTTTGGGGAATGGTTTTGGTTGAGGCAATGGCAAACGGGCTCCCGGTAATTGCCACAGACAGCTGCGGCGCCGCGCCCGACTTGATTTTAGAAGGGAAAAACGGGATGATTGTGCCAAAGGGCAATATGATGAAAATTCGTGAAGGGCTTGCATTTTTATTATCTTCAGACCACACACGATATTGCTTTGGAAAAAAAAGCCTTTCTGTTATAAAGGAGTATACGATTGAAAACGAGGTACGCGACCACATACAGGCGATTGATACATTCATGGGCAGATAACATCATATCCTTATTAGATGTGTTTGCCGCTTTTCTGCAGACCAGGCTTGCCCCTGCCGTAAACGGCGTTACCAGGCGGTTCCCCCGGATTGCAGAATTTTTTAAGAACCTTACACCAAAAAAACTGTTCGCCTTTTTGTGTATGGTGTCTGTTCTGTCGCAGATTGATTTTTTGTCTGAAGTCTGGCTTATCCGTGCCGCGGTTATTTTACTATGGTTCATGGCGTTTCTTTTTTTTGCCGCAAAGTCGCGCCTTAAGCTGCAGCGGGAAACGTTGTTTTTCCTCTGTCCCATTTTGATTTTTGATTTACTCACATTTTTAACCGGGCTGGTGAAAGGAAACCTTTCCGGTTATTTGTGTTCGCCAATTACCTATTCGGCAAACCTCTCCGCGTTTGTATTCCTAACAGGGTCGCTGGCCGGCGCTGTTTCGGAAAAAAAACTGATTCTTACCGGCGCTAAGGTTTATGTTCTCTGTGCCACTTTCATATCCATTTACACCATCATAACCAGTTTTTCAGGAATTTGGCTTTCGGCTGAAACCTATGTTTATTCCCGCAAAAACTCCCTGGCCCCGATCATTTTAACAGCGGTTTGCTGTATCATGTTTTTAAAAATTATTAAAAATGTAAAACTGAACACACTGCTTTTAGTGTTGTTTATCGGCTTTATGGTGCTTTTAAAAAGCCGCGCGTCCATCATTGGACTCGCGGCCGCTTTGGTTGTGTGGTATGTGTGTGTGATAAAGAATAGGCGAAAACGCCTTTACATTATCATTGCTGTTCTTTTGGCAGTTCTGCTTGTCCTTGTCATACCGGCCTTGCGCGAACTGGTAATTGGAAACATTATTTTTAACAACCGCGCATCTTTAGGCGTAAACGAAATTACCTCCGGGCGTTCAGAACAGTTTACTCTCATATTTCTGGCAAATTTTCCAAATGCCCCGTTTTTCGGAAGCGGAAGCACTTACATCGAGTCGCTGCCATTAGCTGCCCTGCTCTCTTTCGGAATTGTATCCGCTCTGCCGCTTCTCATTTTTGCGGCTGTCCCCCTGCGCACGGCGACTCTGTTTAAAAATGGCCCGGTTCCAAAATCGTATGTATTGTTTTTAAAGGCAGCCTCCATTGCATTTTTAATCAACTGCCTTTTTGAGGAACGCGCGCCGTTCGGCCCCGGTATCACATATTTTTTTCTCTGGTTCACCAGCGGTTTTTTCATCGGCTGTAAAAAAAATCTTTCCGTTTCCATCCGCTGACGAAAAACTGCTAAAAAAAGCTACATTATCGTGGTTAAATAACTGTAAAACTCAATCAATGCAATTTTTACCCTGGGCTCTGCATTGCTGAGGTCCAGCTTGTCCCCGAAGTCTAAAACGTTGCCAATCTGCTGCAGCTTAAACATTTCGTCACTGTCGGGTACAGTCATCTTCACTGAGCTTCTTCCCAAAAGAAAATCGATGCTCACATCAAAATAATCTGCAATTTTCCGAATCATTTCGTGATCGGGCTGTCTTTTCTCTGATTCATAATTTGCAATGCAGCTTCTGGAGATATTGAATCTCTTTGCCAGTTCGCCTTGCGTCATACCACGTGACATCCTCAGCTTTCTTAAATTTGCCGAAAAGACAGTGCTCTCTAATTCTTTCACAATCCCTTTTTACTCCTTTCTGAAAAATTTGTCAAAAATGATAAAATTCTAAATCATTTTGATGATTTTAAGTATATCAGTAAAATTGTATAAAATCAATACGAAATCCGCTAATTTTTTGTTCATCTTAAAATTGAAACATTTTATGTTTTTTTCGTGACATTGCCTATTTGCCCCTTCGCCGCCTTGACATCATATTGCCGAGATGATAAAATAAAGATGTGTAAAGTACCAATTCTGTTTCGTTGTTTTTTCACATATAATGTTAGATATATATTAATTTCTAAAGGGGCAAACAGCATGACATTGGATAAATTAAAACCGGGTGAAAGCGGCACGATTGTGGCAACAAACGGCGAGGGTGCCTTAAGGCGCAGACTGCTGGACATGGGCCTTACGCCGAAGACGAAAATAACCGTCCGCAAGGTTGCACCCTTAGGCGACCCGGTTGAACTTTATTTGCGCGGCTATGTGCTGACCATCCGGCATGAAGACGCGGCGAAAATTGAAATCACAGAGGTGATAAATTCATGAACTATCTCGCCTTAGTCGGCAACCAGAACTGCGGAAAAACCACGCTGTTTAACCGGCTGACCGGCTCAAACCAGCACGTGGGGAACTTTCCCGGCGTGACGGTGGAAAAAAAGGAAGGTGTTTTATTAAAATATAAAGATTACAGCGTTGTGGATTTGCCCGGCGTTTATTCACTTTCCCCCTATACCTCGGAAGAAATTGTCACGCGGGACTTTGCTTTAAAAGAACACCCGTGCGCCATTATTAATATTGTAGACGCAACAAACTTAGAGCGCAACCTCTATCTTTCCCTCCAGCTTATGGAACTTGGAATTCCCATTGTAATTGCTTTAAACATGATGGACGAGGTGCGCCACAACGGAAACACCATCGACATTTTAAAGCTTTCGCAAAACTTAGGCGTGCCGGTTGTGCCCATTTCCGCCGGGAAAAATGAAGGCATTACCGAACTTGTGGAAACCATAATTAAAGTTGTTGAGAAAAACGAGCCCCCAAAAAAATTCGACTTCTGCGACGGCGCCGTTCACCGTGCGCTGCACGCCATTGCACATTTAATTGAAGATCACGCAGAAAACAGCGGCTATCCCCCGCGGTTTGCGGCCACGAAGCTCATTGAGGGGGACGAGCTTATAAAATCGGCTTTAAACCTCCCGGCAAACGACGCACACGTAGTCGAGCACCTCATCCGCGAGATGGAGGAGGAACTGGGCACCGACCGCGAGGCCGCTTTGGCCGATATGCGCTATAACTATATCGAAAAGCTTTGCGCCACCTGTTCGACGAAGGCCGGCGAAACACAGGAACAAATCCGCTCAGAAAAAATCGACCGGGTCTTAACCCACAAGCTGTTTGGCATTCCCATCTTTTTGTGCGTAATGCTGTTAATTTTTTATCTGTCCTTCACCCTGATCGGAGCGCCATTGCAAAATCTTTTAGAACAGCTGATCGGCGTTGCCTCAGGCTGGCTGGACAACCTGCTGTCTTTCGCCGGTGTCAGCAGCTGGGTTCATTCCCTGGTAATTGACGGGGCGCTGGCGGGCATTGGCAGCGTTTTATCCTTTATGCCGATTATTGTTCTGCTGTTTTTCTTTTTATCAATTTTAGAAGACAGCGGTTATATGGCCCGGGTAGCCTTTGTGATGGACACGCTTCTTCGCAAAATCGGCCTGTCGGGCCGGTCTGTGGTGTCCATGCTCATTGGATTTGGGTGCAGTGTTCCGGCAATCATGTCTACGCGAACGCTCTCCTCTGAGCGGGACAGAAAAATGACCATTGTGCTAACGCCTTTTATGTCGTGCAGCGCCAAGCTG
Source organism: Congzhengia sp. (assembly GCF_037235575.1). Lineage (NCBI taxonomy): Bacteria > Bacillati > Bacillota > Clostridia > Eubacteriales > Oscillospiraceae > Congzhengia > Congzhengia sp. The sequence goes on from NZ_JAXUNN010000016.1 coordinate 22,356, forward strand.
CCCATCTATGGCATGATTACTGCAGCATTTTTTCCCGGCCATGCGGCGCTGGTGCTTTTAAGCATGTATGTACTGGGAATTTTGGTGGCAGTTTTGTCGGGCCTTTTGCTGAAAAACACCGTGTTCCGCGGAAAGCCCACGCCCTTTGTGCTGGAGCTTCCGGCCTACCGGCTGCCCTCTGCCAAAAGCGTTTTCATTCACATGTGGGAAAAGGCCAAGGACTTTCTAAAAAAGGCCTTTACGATTATATTTGCTGCCTCCATTGTCATTTGGTTTTTGCAAAACTTTGACGCGCGGCTTAACATGGTAGAAGATGCGTCCCAAAGCATGATTGCCTCCATCGGCTCATTCTTAGCGCCCATCTTTGCGCCGCTGGGATTTACCGACTGGCGGGCCTCTACCGCGCTCATCACCGGCCTTTCCGCAAAGGAAACCGTGGTGAGCACGCTGACGATTTTAACGGGAAGCGCCACAGACGCGCAGCTTTCCGGCGCGCTTGCTGCAATGTTTTCTCCGGCTGCTGCCATTGCGTTTTTGTCGTTTACCATTCTTTACATGCCCTGTGTTGCGGCCTTTGCCGCGTCAAAACGGGAAATGGGCTCTTTAAAAGGCGCGGTTTTAGCGGCGGCATATCAGACCGGAATTGCATATCTGGTGGCATTTATTGTTTATAAAATTGCAGGAATTCTGTTTTCCGGCGGCGGCTCCACCACCGCAGACATTGTTGTGGTCGGCTTTATTGCTGTGCTGTTGGCCGTGGCTGTGGTGTCGTCTGTCAGAAGCAAACGGCACGGCTGCGGCGGCGACTGCAGCAAGTGCGGAAAGGGCGTTACCTGTCAAAAATAACGGATTAAAAGGGGTGTAACATATGGGAATGACCATAACACAGAAAATTCTTGCTGAAAAATCCGGCCAAAGCCAGGTGCGGCCGGGGCAACTGATTATGGCGGAAACCGACCTGGTTTTGGGAAACGACATCACCGCGCCGGTGGCCATTGACGAATTTTATAAAATCGGCTGTGAAACCGTGTTTGACAAAACCAAAATTGCGCTGGTGGCCGACCATTTTACACCCAATAAGGATATTAAATCGGCCCAGCTGAACCAAAAAATGCGGGAATTTGCCCGCAGGCACGCGATAACAAACTATTTTGACGTAGGCCGCGCAGGCATTGAACACGCACTGATTCCCGAGCAGGGACTGGCCCTGCCGGGCGACCTGATTATCGGCGCCGATTCCCACACCTGCACCTACGGCGCTTTGTGTGCGTTTTCAACAGGCGTTGGCAGCACCGACATGGCCGGGGCCATGGCCACGGGGAAAGTGTGGCTGAAGGTGCCCGAAGCCATTCGGTTTCACTTAACGGGCAGTCTGCCTGAATTTGTCAGCGGCAAAGACCTTATTTTAACCATTATCGGACAAATCGGGGTGGACGGCGCACTGTACCGGTCAATGGAATTTTCAGGCGGCGGCATAGCCTCCCTGTCCATGGACGACCGCTTCACGGTGTCGAACATGGCCATTGAAGCCGGGGCGAAAAACGGAATTTTCCCTGTGGACGAAAAAACAGAGAACTATCTGTTCGAGCACGCAAACGGCAAACCATACTGCAGGGTTGCTCCGGACAAGGATGCAGAATATGTTTTAGAATATGAAATCAATCTGTCCGCTTTAGAGCCTGTGGTTGCGCTTCCACATCTGCCGGACAATGTGCGCAAAGCGTCTGAGCTTGGCGCCATTTCCATTGACCAGGCGGTGATTGGCTCCTGCACCAACGGGCGCATCAGTGATTTGCGCACGGCAGCAACCATTCTTTCCGGCAATCACGTTGCTGTGCGGACAATTATCATTCCCGCCACCCAGGAAATTTATTTGCAGGCCGTAAAAGAAGGGCTTGTTCAAACATTTATAGAAGCAGGCGCAGTGGTGAGCCCTCCCACCTGCGGGCCTTGTTTGGGCGGACACATGGGGGTTTTAGCCAGCGGAGAACGGAGTGTATCCACCACGAACCGAAACTTTGTGGGACGGATGGGACACCCGGACAGCGAGGTTTATCTGGCTTCTCCGGCGGTTGCCGCGCAGTCTGCCATAGAAGGCAAAATTGCAGTTCCCGGCAGAAAAACGATATAAAAGGCGGTGGTCAAATGGAATTTCAGAGCAGAGTAATCCGGTATGGCGACAACATTAACACCGACGTCATCATCCCGGCGAGGTATTTAAACACCAGCGACAGCGGCGAGCTTGCGCTGCACTGCATGGAGGACCTGGATTCGGAATTTCAGGAAAAACTGAAGTCGCGCAAAATGATTGCCGGCGGTAAAAATTTCGGCTGCGGCTCATCGCGGGAGCACGCACCCCTTGCCATTTTGGCCAGCGGCGTTTCCTGCGTAATTGCCATCAGTTTTTCCCGAATTTTTTATCGGAACGCCTTTAACATTGGGCTTCCCATTTTAGAGTGCGCCCGGGCAGGAGAAATAAACGACGGCGACGAGCTTTTTGTTGATGTAACCTCCGGGAAAATAAAAAATTTAACCCAGAACACAGAATATGACACCGCGCCGTATCCTGATTTCATGCAGGAAATTGTAACGTGCGGCGGTTTAATTGGATATTTAAAAAACCAAAAGTAAGCGAGCTGATATTTTATGCAAATGCACATTGCAGTGATTCCGGGAGACGGCATCGGCCCGGAAATTACCCAAGCCGCAAAAATGGTGCTCGATAAAATTGCTTCCGTGTTCGGCCATGAAATTGCCTATACCGAGGTGTGTGCCGGCGGCGCGGCCATTGACCGGTTTGGCGCCCCGTTGCCGGCGGAAGAGCTAAAAAAATGCCAATCTTCCGACAGCGTTTTATTGGGCGCCGTTGGCGGCCCAAAGTGGGACAGTGCACCCCGCCGGCCGGAGGACGCACTGCTTGCATTGCGAAAAGCCTTGGGGCTTTATGCAAATCTGCGGCCTGCGCTCTTAACCCCCTGCCTTGCACAAGCTTCCCCATTAAAACAGGAACTGGTGCAAAACGGGCTGGATATTTTGGTGGTGCGGGAGCTTACCGGCGGCATTTATTTCGGCAAACGGGGAAACGACGCCGTTTCGGCCTTTGACGTTGAACAATATTCAGACTTTGAAATAGAGCGCATTGCGCGCAGAGCTTTTCTTTCCGCCCGCGGGCGGAAAGGGCGCGTTGTATCCGTGGACAAGGCAAACGTGCTGGAAAGCTCAAAGCTGTGGCGCAGAATTGTAAGCCGGGTGCAGCAGGAGGAATTTCCCGACGTTGCGCTGTCCCACATGTACGTGGACAACGCCGCCATGCAGATTGCCACGAATCCGTCGCAGTTTGACGTGATTGTGACAACGAACATGTTTGGCGACATCTTATCCGACCTTACTTCGGTTATCACCGGCTCTATCGGGCTTTTGCCCTCTGCCAGCTTAGGAGACAGCCGCCCGGGCATGTATGAGCCCATTCACGGCTCTGCGCCGGACATTGCGGGAGAAAATAAAGCCAATCCAATTGCCACAATTTTGTCCTGCGCCATGATGCTGGAATTGGATTTTGGCCTGGCGTCAGAGGCAGAAGCAATCGAACGTGCGGTAAACGGCGTGTTAGAAGACGGCTGGCGCACGTTCGATATAAAAGAAAACGATAAACCATATATCGGCACAGCCGAAATGGGCAGGCTCATTGCAGACTGCATCAAATAATTATTGCGGAGAAAAGACATGCTGAAAAAAATTGTCATATCCTTGGCCCTTGCTCTGTCTATCATCACGTTTTCAGAGTTTGACACAGAACGCTTTCTATATGAATTAAAACAGAATTTTGCAGGAGATACCGTTCAGAAAAACAACGCAGCAGACGTTTTGTATGAGGGAAACCGAAGCGTATCCATCGGCATGTCTTATGACGACGTTTTGTCCGCTTTCGGCGACCCCGTGGACACACAGATAAGCGAATATGGGTTTGTGTGGAATATTTTTCATGAAAATTTTAAAAACTATATGCAAATCGGCATTCAAAACGAACGGGTTGTGGCCATTTACACCAACTCGCCGCGGTTTTCGTTCCGGGGCATTTGTGTTGGTTCAAGCGCCGCCGACGTGAACTTAACCTTTGAAAAGCCCATTGATTATATTATCAAGGGCAACACAAAATATATTATGAACGGCTTAAACGCGGATAAGACGAACATGGAGCTGTTTCACACCGGAAGCCTGTATGTTACCTTTTTTTATGACGTATTCAAGAATAATTCGGTAACGTCTGTCAATATAATAGAATATAACACCGAGCTGAGCTATGACCGTTTATATGCGAAACAAAGCCCGGAACTTAAGGAAAGCTTTGAAAAGCAAAATTTTTATGTAACGAACGCGCTTCGCGTTCGGGAGGGGCTGCCCCCCTTTTCGTTCCATCAGGGCATGGCTAACGTTGCGCTTTTGCATTCTCAGGAAATGGCGGAAAACAACTATTTTAACCACACCGACCTTTCCGGCGGAACCGTTGCAGACAGAGCGCACGCCGGCGGCGTAAGATTTAAGGTGGCGGGTGAAAACATTGCAATGGGCGCGCAAAACACCCTTTATATGCACGAACTTTTGATGAATTCAGAGGGACACAGAAAAAACATCCTGGCGGACTACACAGCACTTGGTACTGGTGTTGCATTTTCTAAAGAGGACGTTCCCTATCTTACGCAAAACTTTTTCAGATAATTTTTGGAGGGCTTATGAACAAAAACATTGTTTTAGTCGGATTTATGGGCACCGGTAAAACGACCATTGGGCGCCGGGTTGCAAGCAGGCTGGGACTGGATTTTTACGATACGGATGAATATATTAAAAGGTGTGAAAACATGCCGGTAGCCGACGTGATTACGAAAAAGGGCATAAAATATTTTGAGGGCGCCCAGCGGTTTGCCGTTACAAATATATGTGAAAACAAAAATGTTTTAATTGCCACAGGCGGCTCAACCCTTTCCGATGAACGGAACAGGGTGCTCCTTTCTGAAAACGGAATTTTGGTTTGGCTCAGGGCAAAGCCCGAAACCATTTATGAAAACACGAAAAATTCGCACAATAAACGTCTGGAAATTTCAGGAAAATCAGTTGACGAAATCTCACAAATTCTGGCCCAGCGGGAAAAGGATTATTCCGGCTGTGACATCACTGTTGACGTTGACGGCAGCCGAAACATAGACGTTGTTGTGGAAACTGTGATTGAAAAAATTAAACCATTGATGAACTGACAAGGAGGACAACAAAAGATGAGCGACACAAACTGCATTTTCTGTAAAATTATTCACGGTGAGATCCCGTCAACCAAGGTTTATGAGGACGATTTGGTCTACGCGTTCCGGGACATCTCACCCGCCGCGCCGGAGCATATTCTAATTGTTCCCAAGGAACACATTTGCTGTGCAAATGAATTAGAACAAAAACATGAAGCCTTAGTTGGACATATCATTTTAACCGCGGCGAAAATTGCAAAGGATTTGGGTTTTGCAGACGACGGATATAGAATTATCAACAACTGCGGCGAAAACGCAGGACAAACTGTGTTCCACCTGCATTTTCATCTTCTGGCCGGCAGCGAATTTACAAACTTAGTATAAAATGAGGGATTGAATATGTTTACAATTGGATGTCACCTTTCTGCTTCAAAAGGGTTTTTGGCAATGGGGAAAACTGCGGTGAGTATCGGCGCCAACACCTTTCAGTTCTTCACCAGAAACCCCAGAGGGGGAACGGCGAAAGCATTAGACCAGTCAGACATTGACGCATTTTTAGAATATAGCCGGGAACATGGCATCGGCATTATTTTAGCCCATGCCCCCTACACGTTAAACGCCTGCTCGAAGGACGAAAAGATCCGCGAATTTGCAAAAAACACCATGGCAGACGATTTGCGGCGCATGGAAGCCGTTCCCGGAAACCTTTATAACTTCCACCCGGGAAGCCATGTGGGACAGGGCATTGAAACGGGGATTGAACAAATATCCGCCCAGCTAAATGAGCTGTTAACGCCTGAGCTAACCACAACAGTTTTGCTGGAAACCATGGCCGGCAAGGGAAGCGAGGTAGGCAGCCGCTTTGAAGAAATTAAAGCAATTATCGACCGGGTGGACTTAAAGGACAAGCTTGGCGTGTGCTTAGACACCTGCCACGTTCATGACGCAGGGTATGACGTTGTGAACGATTTAGACGGCGTGCTGTCTGCGTTCGACCGGGTGATTGGAATTGACCGTCTGCGGGCCGTTCATATAAACGACAGCAAAAATCCCTTTGAGAGCCATAAGGACCGGCACGAGGTAATTGGCGGCGGGTCGATTGGAACAGAGGCGTTTGCCCGCATCATCAACCACCCCCAGCTTTGTGGGCTGCCCTTTTATTTGGAAACGCCAAACGAGCTGGAGGGCTATGCAAAAGAAATTGCCATGCTGAAAGATTTAAGGGCGGACAAGCCCGCTGCAAAAGCATAAGGAGAAACAAAATGAAGGAACAAACCATTGAACATGTGCTTGCTCATAAAATTATTACCATTGTGCGCGGCGTTGACCGGGAGAATATATTTAAAACTGCTGAAGCGTTTATTTTGGGCGGAATTGCCTGTATGGAAATTACCTACGACGCAGCAAGGCCCGAAACCCATGCTGAAACGGCTGAAACCATTCGGCAGCTTAACGAACGCTTTTTAAAAGATTTAATGATTGGGGCGGGAACCGTTTTAACGCCGGAGCAGGTTGTGATGACGAAAGAGGCCGGCGGGCGCTATATTATCTCGCCCAACGTGAATAAAGACGTTATTCAAAAAACTGCCCAGTGTGGTCTGGTGTCCATGCCGGGGGCGTTTACGCCCACCGAGTGTGAGGAGGCCCACCGCTGGGGGGCCGACTTCGTGAAGCTTTTCCCTGTGGGCGGAATGGGGCCCGGATATGTAAAAGACTTAGCCGCCCCCCTTTCCCATATCCGTTTTTTGGCTGTGGGCGGCGTTACTGCTGAAAATTTGCCTGCCTTTTTAAAAGCGGGTGCAATTGGTGCGGGAGTTGGCAGCGATTTAGTGAACAAAGAACTTATTTTATCCGGCGCGTTTTCAAAAATTACCCAGCGGGCAAAACAATATGTTCAGGCCGCGTCACAGGAGTGTTAACATGTTTCTTACAATCGACACAGGCACCACCAACACCAGAATTTACTTAGTTGACGGCGAAACGGTAAAAGACAGCATAAAAATAAACGCCGGGGCCGGCGACACTGCAAAAACAGGAAGTAATCAAATTTTAAAAGAAAGCATTCAGAACGGAATTTGCAGGCTTCTGTCCGATAATACGTTAAAAGAACAGGATATCTGTGCGGTTTTTGCCTCCGGCATGATTACCTCGGAGCTGGGGCTTTGCGAGGTGCCCCACGTAACCGCGCCGGCAACGCCTTTGTGCCTGAAAGAACATGCAAAAACTGTTCTGCTTTCCGATGTTGTGTCCATTCCCATTACGTTTATCCCGGGTGTAAAAAACAATACGGATTTTAAAAACCTTGTCAATTTAAATGAAATGGACATGATGCGCGGCGAAGAAACCGAGCTGTTTGGCTTGATGAAGCTCTTAAAAGTAAAACCGCCGTTTACGGCTGTTCTGCCTGGCTCCCACACAAAATTTGTGGCGGTGGGAAATGAGGGGCAAATTTTATCTTGCCGCACAACCCTAGGCGGCGAGCTTTTGGCCGCTTTGTCGGAACACACCATTTTGAATAACAGCTTACCTAAGCCGCTCATTTCTAACATTGTGCCCGAATGCTTAAATGCCGGGTTTGAATATAGCAGGGCCCACGGGCTGAGCGATGCCGCTTTCCGCGTGAGGCTGATACATAACTTTACAAATTTGACAGAAAACGAGCGGGCAAACTTTTTTGCAGGCGCTGTGCTCGCCTCAGACATTCAGGCGCTGGGTGAAATTACACCGGAAACTAAGGTTTTGGTAGGAGGCAGCGACCCGTTAAGAGGCGTTTTTATACATCTGTTAAAAACTTATACCCGCTGTGAGGTAATTGCGGCAAGCGATGAAGCGGTGAAGCTTTCCACCGTTTATGGAGTACTAGAATTATTTTATTTAGAATAAAAAATAGGAGGGAAATCAAATGAAAAAGAAACTATCCGTTATGATTCTGGCGCTGACACTTTTGCTGCCCGGCACAGGCGCTTTCGCTATAGACGGCAGCGAAAGCCCCAACGGCGGCGTTATTGGCCACATTTATTCCACCGACATTTTGACCTACGTGAACGGCGAGCCCATTGACGCTTATAACATTGGCGGCAAAACCGTTGTAATTGCAGAGGATTTGGGCGACTGGAATTATGGATATACATACGATTATAACGACGAAGATCGGCTTTTATCTGTAGAATCATATTTTTATCTGCCGTGGCAGGAGCACGGTGCAATTCCCCGGGGCCAGACCGGTCAAATTCTGGGCGACGTTTATCAGACCGACATTAAGGTGACGTATAACGGAATAGAAGTTACAGGCTATAACATTGGCGGAAGAACCGCAATTTGCATTGAAGAAATCGGCGACACTGCGGGCAGCCCCCACGAAACTTACGGCTATTCAAAACATTTAGCATATCATGTTTGGAACCCGGCGGAAAAGACAATTTCGCTTTATAGCTATTTTAACAACATTGACGACATGCTGGGCAACCACATTTCCCGTGTGGCGTTTACCTTTGCTGACAATGTGCTTTACGCTACGGCGGACGACGACGTTCCCTGGGGTTCTATTTTTCCGTCGGTGAACGGAATTCGAACAGATTCAGGCGAAGACGCCTATACCTATTATTACACGGAAGAATTTGGCGATCAAAAATATGTAATGTCGCCCCTATACTTGGACATTGGCGGCAGCCGGACTGAAATCGGCACCTGCGTTGCCGTTTGGGAAGAAGACATAGAAACTGACAGAACCTATCTGCAACTTGACGACCCTGCAGCCGCAATTTCCCTTGCCGCATCTGTAAAGACACCTGCTAAGACCTATGATGAGGCAATGGCGTTCTTAACCGAAAAATATGAATTGAAGGACAGAATTGACAACGACAACTATACCGTCCTTTTGTTGAATGACGAAAATAAAAACGACCTCGTCTATGCAGTGAAAAAGACCGGCGGCTATGCAAAGCTTAGCGAATGGGCGGCAGAATACGATAAAACCGTTGGAATTTTGTTTGGTGAAGATGAACATGAGGTGATTGTAACCGTTCATCCATATACAGACCCTCACGGAAAACCGACCACATTGCATGAATCTCACAGGCTTGATTTATGGTATAATTTTGATTAAAAAACAGGAGGGGTTAACATGAAAAAGTTTTTTGCGGCATTTCTTGCGGCGCTTCTCGTGCTGGGTACAAGTCCAGTATTTGCAGAAGACTCATTTAATTACACCATTACCGTCGACGGTGTTACTGTTCCCAGCGAGCCGGGGTATAACGGCAGCCTTTACCGCTACACCTCCATTGCCGATGCATTGGGATATGAAACAGCGTTTCATGCTGAAACCGGCATAGTGGAGTCAAAAAAAGGCGATATAACCGTTACTTTTGCAGTTTCCGGCTACGGTGGTGCAACTGTTGTACAGGAAGATGAATTTAAAGACTATCTCGGTTATTTCTATGCCCAAAATATTTATGATAAACTGTATATTTCCTATTATAATGCAGAAGCACTCGCTTCTGTTGTAGATGCAGGGCTTGTCGTAGATGAATCTGCCAGCACTGTTTCCATTTACTCTTCCGCCGGCAAGCAGGCGTTAGCGGAGCAAACGGACGCGCGCCTGACGCTGTTTAACGAAATGATGGGCTTAACCAGGGACAAAAACTACACCTCCCAGGGAACGGGTAACATGACAATGAACCTTTCCAGCAAGCTGTTTGGCCTTTCGGGAACCGGAGAAATTAACTTTAAAACGGTTTCTGCTAAAAGCGGAAATAAAACATATTCAAAGGTCATCACATCCAACAGCGGTCTGATGAATTTGCTCCACCTCAACATTGATGACGATGAAATTTCCAAATCCGAAACGATAGAAATTTATACGGACGGGCAGCAAGTTTATTTGAAAAGCAAAACCCTGACAAAGGCGCTGCTGCAGGAAGAGGATTACGCTTTTTCCTACGAATACCCGGAACAAACTGAACTGTTAATGGACCAATGGGTAACCACAGATAACTTTCCCCCATCTTATCGGCTGTTGCTGAACAACGGCATAACCTTAGGCAATTTTATTGTGGATTATTGCTTTGAAACCGCAACTTATTACGCCAACCCAATTGACATGATTGACATGTTTGTTACGCTTATGTCAGATGAAAACATCACCGTTACGGAAAACAACGGGCTGAAAACATATGCCTATAAAATTGACAAAAATACATACTTAAAATGCTTAGAACCGATGCTTCCTGAAATGAGCGAGGAGGAGCGCGCGGAATTTGACGCCGTGATGGACGGCTTTGAAATGGAAATGACCGCTGCAGAAACGGTAACGGCCGATGGAATTAAGTCGGTCTCCGGCGGAAAAATTTCGCTTTCCAATGTGCCGAATCCTTGGAATGAGGACGTATTCTCCGGCGAAATTCTCTTTTCAGCAGAAGAAACCGCAGCATTTTTAGAAAACGTGGAATATGCATTTCCCGATGTGTCCGGTGCGGTAAATCTAACTGACTTTGTAAAATCAGTTACAGACGCGGACATATTCGAACATTGATTAAGCCATGAAACGAACAGAAAAATCGCTGCTGAACCGGCTGACGGAATATAACGAAACTGCTGCCCCCATGCACATGCCGGGTCACAAACGAAATACGCGCTTATTAAAAGCACCCCTTCCGTATGAGATTGACATAACGGAAATTGACGGATTTGACAACCTACACGACATGAACGGCGTTTTAAAGGAAACGGCTGCTTTGGCGGCCTCGCTTTACGGCTCGAAAGCGGCCTTTCCCTTAGTCGGCGGCTCCACCTGTGGAATTTTGGCCGCAGTGCATGCTTTGGCAGCCTTCGGTTCTCATGTTTTAATTGCGCGGAACTGCCACAAATCTGTGTTTCATGCAGTGGAGCTGATGGGCCTTTATCCGCACTATGTGTGTCCGGAAGCCGATGGGTTCGGAATTTGCGGAAAAATTACGCCGGAAGCCATTAAAAGCGCTCTGTGTGCGGAACGCAGCATTCGGCTTGTGATTGTAACCTCCCCCACCTATGAAGGGGTTATAAGCGACATAGCAAACATTGCCGCAGTCTGCCACGAATATGGTGCTCTGCTATTGGTGGACTCTGCCCACGGGGCGCACTTAGGATTTTCACCCCGGTTTTGTGCAAGTGCTGTTTCCTCCGGCGCAGACGCCGTTGTAATGAGCCTACACAAAACCATGCCCGCGCTGACGCAAACCGCTCTTTTACACATCTGCACCGATGCCGTTGACAAAAACAAAATAAGCGAGGCGCTTTCTATTTTTGAAACCTCAAGCCCCAGTTATGTTTTGATGTCGTCAATCGATGCGTGCCTGCGGTTCATTTCGCAGGACGGGGAAGCTTTGTTTTCAGCTCTTTATGAAAACCTGTCGTTCTTTTATAAAGAAACAAATGATTTAAAGGCGCTGTCTGTCCTCCAATATGACGATTTCAGCAAACTGATTATATCCACAAAAAGCACCGCGCTTACCGGTATCGGACTTGCAGACATTTTGCGCAATCAATTTCACATCGAAGTGGAAATGACAGGAATTGATTATATTTTAGCCATATCCAGCATCTGCGACAGTAAAGAAAACCTGATGAAATTTGCCGCGGCACTAAAGGAAATTGATGCAGAAGTTCCGGTTTTGCAGACCGAAGTTGGCGCAAAAAAAGAGATTGTGCTTCCCCAAATGCAGGAAACGCCCTCCGCCGCCCGCCAAAGGTGCGGCGAGTTTGTGCCGCTTTCCTGCAGCGAGGGGCGGGAATGTTTAGAATATGTTTGGGCCTATCCCCCGGGCATACCGCTGATTGTGCCCGGCGAGCGGATTGACCGGCGCTTTATTGAAACAGCAGAGGACTTTTCACAGGCAAAAATATCGCTGAAAAGCACAAAAGGATTGTTAGACAATAAAATATGGGTACGAAAAAAGTAAAGGCCGCTGCAAAACAAACTGCCCCAGTTTCTACAGGCAGCGCAACTACCCTTACAATTATTGTATCAGAACCTTGTAAGCGTCGGAAATTTGAAGCCGAACTATTAAATTTTCGTGTAAGCAACTGTCAGTTGCGGAATAGTTGGTGGCATGCAACCGGGTTTTTGGTGTATTATGAAAGCAAAAGGAGGCCTCCATCATGGCATTAAACGAAAATATTAGAGCCCGGCGCATGCAGCTAAAGTTATCTCAAGAATATGTTGCGGATCAATTGGGTATCAGCAGACAGGCTGTGGCAAAGTGGGAGTCGGGAAAAAGCACCCCGACAGCGTCAAATTTGGCAGAATTAGCCGCTTTGTTTGAAATGAACATTTCTGAACTGGTTGAGCCGGAAAATTATGTTCTGAAACAGAAAAAACAAGAAGAACAGGTTAAAAAAACACAGAAAAATATTAAAATGCATGTAGGTCGTGCAGGAGCGGTTATATTGATAAACACCGGTTGGGACGGTTATTCTTCCGGGTTATATAGTGCAATGCCTTATTTTTGGCTGACAATTCTAACAGCTGGTCTTATACTGCTCCTTGTCACGTCGGTTGATATGTATAAAAAACATAAGATAAAAAAGTTACAAACAACGATTGGTGCGCTTATGATTTTTTCAATATTCATCTTGCCCCAGTGCCTCCCTATTCATCAGACGGGCATTCGCTATCTTTTGTCAGACGCAGTTACTGCCGTTTGTCTTATAATATTAAATCTGAAATACTGGCGGTATATTTGGAAACCGCTATAACGTTTCTTGTTTCGTTCCATATAAAAAATTTACTTTATAAAATGAGGAATTTTATGCAAAAGATATTACAGGATATGCTTTTCAATCTTTTACGTAAATATAAAAAACACGATTAACTGAAATCAGTTAATCGTGTTTCGTGTCTGTTTTACCGGAAAGCCTTGTTTCAAGCGGCTTTCAAAGCTTATTTAATCCTATCTGTTTGTATTTGCGATTAGCCAAAATATCTTTTGAGCATACCCTCAAAGCCTTTTCCGTGTCGAGCTTCGTCTTGAAACCGAGTTTTCAAATTCCGCATAAACACTGCTGTTTCGGGGCTTTTTTACACTCCTTATTTTGTGATTTCCCACGGATTTCCCACGAGATTTTCTTTCCCACAAAAACATTTCTTTTTGCATTATTTAGTGTGGTTTGAAGCTATTATCTCATCAAAATTCAATCCATCATTTTCCTCTAAAAATTCTATCAATGCTTTTCGTGTTACTTTCCTACATCCGAGCTTGGTAGATCTTAGCAACCCCTTATTTATTAAAGCATAGACATAATTTTTATTAACCTTAAGTAATTCTGCCACTTCTTTTATAGTATACACCAAATCCTCATTTGTGTCAATGATTCGAGGGTTCTTCTGCATCATGTTATTTCACCTCTTCGTATTTTAATATTCCATAGTGAAAGTATTCGTCTAATTCCTTTCGTAATTTGTTTAATGCATTTTTCTTTTGAACATATATACTATTTAAACTTGTATCCACTAAAAAAGCTATTTCAAATAGAGCAATATCATTCAAAATATTTAATATAATGACAATTCGTTCTATTTTAGACAGTTTTTGCTTCGTCTTCGTCCGAATACCAGTTATAAATATTTTTGTTCATTATTTCTCCGAAATCAGGAAGATTTGTGAAATCAAAGCCTTCTGCAATGGCTTTTTCAAAAGCAGTCCAATCACCTTTGAAATATTCATTTAATATTCGTCCTGCATGTCTACCTACCATTGGAATGCCCAAAGCGGCAATAAACTTATCCAATGTGCATTTACGGCTCTTTTCAATAGCATTATGCAGTATAATATAGGATTTTTCACCAAACCCATCGGTATTTATTATTTCATCCTTGTGTTTTTCGAGGTCATATAAATCCCCAAAGTTATGAATCCATCCATGTCCGATGAATTTTTCCAAAGTGATCTCTGAAAGCCCTTCAATATTCATGCGTGTTTTTTCGCAGAAATGAGCAAACTTCTGTACCAATCTGGCAGTGCAATGCTGATTTTCACAAAATAAAAACATGGTTCCGCCGGAACTGGCTTTCATATTTAAAGGCTCTCCACAGCACGGACAAATCATAGGTAGTTTATATGTATTACTCATTGTTGCATTCTCTGCAATTTGAGGAATAATCATATTGGCCTTATATACTTTAACTGTATCTCCTATACCGAACTTAAAACTATTGAAAATGTCTACATTATGCAGATACGCACGTGTAACAACTGTTCCTTCAATAGTTACAGGCTCTAAAATTGCAGTGATGCTTACCATACCCGTTCTTGTAGTAGCAAGTTCGACACCAAGAAACTTTGTTTCATAAAGTTCGTCCTGCCATTTAAGTGCGATTAACAATAATTTTCTTGCACGATTAAAATACGCGGAATCCACACTTGGAATATCCCAATAACAAAAGTCCACAAACTCTTTTTCACTTGGATCATAGGATGGATCGACGGATTTATAAATTCGTGTATAAGCTTCTTCCTTTGCTTTTTCATAACTTAACACACCGGTTTCTACTGCAGTAATTAAATCTGAAATTAATACTTTAACCTGTTCTTCTGCTGCGGAATAATAATCCGAACGCAGATATAAATCTCTGTATTCGAATAAAGCATTATTTGCAATGATTGTAAGTAATCCGTAACTGTATCCGTTTGTTTGATTGTTCAAAAACGCATTAAAAAGAATCTTATTTGTTTCAGCTCTTGCATCAGCATAACCCAAACCGTTTTGTACTTTTATTAGCGTGTCCTTAATAAAGGACTCTGCTGTATTTACAGCTTCCTGAGGTGTATTTTCAGGAATTGACTCCCTAGGGATTAGTTCTGCGTGTACCGGTATGACTGAAAATACAGTCATTACCGTGATCAGAATCGGTATGACATGTCTTATTAATTTTTTCATACAGAAAACCTCCTTTTTATGTCTTCAATATAATTACACGAACAAATTAAAATAATTACAACAAATAAATTTTTTAAAAACACTTGATATTATTCCTGTTTGGGAATATAATATAGATATACTAATCGGGAGGTTGTTTCACCATGAGATATCTTTCTACATCAGAGACGGCGGAAAAGTGGGGGCTTTCATCAAGAAGAGTAGTTGTTTTATGTAATGAAGGGCGGATTGATGGCGCTCAGAAAGCGGGTTCTACATGGATTATCCCTGAAAACGCACAAAAACCGGGTGATGCTCGTATAAAAAGCGGAAAGTATATCAAGAAAGGCGATGAAAATTAAAATGGGTATACCAACTAACATAAAAACATTATTAAACGGAGATGTTGTTGAATGGGCTCGAATTGAATTTAAAGAAACTTGGGATCCTGAGGCTTCTCTAAAAACAATATGTGCATTCGCAAACGATATAGATAACTGGGGCGGCGGTTACTTGGTAATCGGTGTGTCTGATAAGCATGGTGAACCTGACAAATTGAAAGGTGTACCTGCTGAAAAAATAGATGGTTATCTAAAAGATATGCTAAATAAATGTAAGTTGATCCAGCCGGAATATATGCCTATCACAGAAGTTGCCGACTATAAAGGCAAAAAATTTATTATTGTTTGGGCTCCGGGCGGAAGTGTAAGACCATACTCTTCTCCGAAAACAATGATAAAGGGTGGAAAAGAGCGTATCTATTATATTCGAAAGATGGCCAGTACTGTTGCACCTACAGAAGAAGAAAAGCGAGATTTATATAATCTTTCAAATAATATTCCATTCGATGATCGTGTCAATCATAACGCAAACATGGAAGATTTGAATATTACCCTGATTCAAAATTATCTTAAAGAAGTGGGCAGCTCATTATTTGAAGCCTCTAAAAAAATGGATTTTGTTGATTTATGCAAAAGCATGAATATTATAAGCTCGCTTCCTGAATATACAAAGCCTAAAAATGTAGGTCTGATGTTTTTCTGCCTTAATCCGGAAAAATTCTTCCCATATGCACAGATTGATGTTGTTGAATTTCCTGACGATTTAGGCGGAGACAAAATTATAGAAAAAACTTTTAAAGGTCCATTACATCAACAACTTCGAGAAGCTCTGTTATATATACAGAATTCTGTCATTCAAGAGCAGGTCATTAAGCTTCCTGATGTTGCAGAAGCACGCAGATTCTTTAATTATCCATATGCGGCGATTGAAGAGTCACTCTCGAACGCAGTATATCATAAAGGATACGATGTAAGAGAACCTATTGAGGTTCGAGTATTACCGGATCGTATTGAAATTGTAAGCCATCCAGGTGCAGATCGTTCTATATCATTGGAAGGTCTAAAAACTTACAGAGTTTTTAACAGAAGATATCGAAACCGCAGGATTGGCGAATTTCTTAAGGAGATGCACTTAACAGAAGGACGTAATACCGGTTTTAGAAAAATATTAAATGCGTTGGAAAAGAACGGTTCTCCAAAACCAATATTCTACACTGATGAAGAAAGATTGTCGTTTACAACAACCTTATTCATTCACCCTGAATTTAAAAATGACACTGTAAATGAAGGTGTAAATGAAGGTGTAAATCATCTTTCATCAAGACTGTCGGCAAAAGAAAAAGAAGTTTATGAAATAATAAAAAAAGATCCATCATTATCCATGTCTAATATGAAAACAGTGCTTGGCGTTTCTGAATCTACTATTTATAGAGCAATTAAACAGCTAAAAGCACAAGAATATATTCGCCGAGAAGGTTCTGATAAAAAAGGAAAATGGATGATATTGAAAGAAATTTGAGGTGACCGTATATGATATATATGCTTGTGAAGCTTGCAGATTTTTGTTTGAAAAATTTGATGAAGAAGGACGATGCCCGGATTGTGGCAAAATGAGTGTAAGATTAGCAAATGAAGATGAGATTAAAGAATATAATAATCGATATCCAGAAAAAAAGAATGATAATTATAACAACATGAAATAATTGCAAAGTATAAGATATTTTTATTAAATGAAGGAGGTATGAGAAAATGTCAAGACAATTTAAGGCGGCTCGAAGAATGAATCATTTAAAGTTAAATGAAGCTGCAGACAAGCTTGGCGTTTCTCAGCCTACACTAAGTTCTTGGGAAAGCGGCAGAAAGACTCCGACAGTCGATAATTTAATTAAGATGGCAGATCTGTACGGAGTTACAACAGACTTTTTATTAGGACGAAATAATAGTAAGCCGCTTAAGCAAGAAGGCTCAGTATCATATCAAAATTTACCAGCCATGCACGGTAATCCGGTATGGTCAGAAAAGTATGGTTGGATGATTGTTGACGCTGTGTCAAAACGCTTGATTATTGATTATGAAACAAGTATTTCATTTGCGGATGCAGGTGAACTCTTTGCAACTTCACCAGCGTTTTCTTACGCTACTGCTCCGGTTAAAACACCGATTGAACATTCGGATTTGAAACAGTTTAAGGAAATTTGGGTAGAACCAATATCAACAGATACCTATCTTAGAAATGAACTTCGAGGTTGGTATCGAGTTAAAGACCGTTTTGTAGAAAATGAATTTGGCAATCGATTCTATCTGGATGCATATGGAGCAAGATGGCTTGCTTTTACAGATTCCATAGACTCATAACAAAAAATGATTTACTCTAAAAAGATATATACAATATTGGTCAAAAAATAAAACTCAGAGGTGATGAAGGTGAAGCGTTGTATTGTAATGACCGATATAGTTAAATAGAAAAAACAAATGGAGGTTTTACTTTATGACTATATCGGAGAAAAAAATATATCCACGCACAAATGATACTCATACTGTTTATTTAAAAAATGTAATTACTGATCCCAATATAGATGTTGGTGATTACACTATGTACAACGATTTTGTTTATGACCCGAGGGATTTTCAAAAAAACAACGTGTTATACCATTATCCAATTAATAGTGACAGATTAATTATCGGAAAATTTTGTTCCATTGCGTGTGGTGCAAAATTTATTTTTACAAGTGCTAATCACACACTAAGTTCATTGTCTACCTATCCATTTCCTCTGTTTTTCGAAGAATGGGAGCTGGATAAGAAAAATGTAACGGACTCATGGGATAACAAAGGCGATATTGTAATTGGCAATGATGTATGGATTGGATACGAAGCTGTCGTAATGCAAGGTGTAACGATAGGTGATGGAGCTATTATCGGTACACGTGCAATTGTAACTAAGGATATTCCACCCTATACCATTGTCGGAGGTGTTCCGGCAAAACCTATTAGAAAAAGATTTTCAGACGAGGTTATATCACAGCTTCTTAGCATTAAGTGGTGGGAATGGTCTAATGAAAAAATTAAGAAGAATATTTCTGCAATTCAAAACGGAAACATACATGAATTGCAATAGGCAGATAGTTGGCATTACAGGGGTAATTCCCCTGTAATGCATAACTGTTTGATATTGTGCAAGGAGGTGCTGTAATGAAGATAGAGATAGACAAAGTTTTTCCTGATTATTTTAAGGCATCTTATCCGGAAGAATTTGAACTGTTTTCTCATTTTGAGGTAGCTGCTGGAATACCAACAGCTTTATTTGCCATAACCACTTGGAAAGAGAACGGAGAACCAAACGTGTGTTTTCACGCATGGAGCTGTTTTCACGGCGACAAGACTGCGTTCTTTGCCGTGATGGGAAATCTATATCGGCATACGCACACCTATGCTAACATTAACAGGGAGAAATGCTTTTGCATCAATTTCCTTCCGATAAGTTACTACGATAGACTGGTCAATACGATCAACCATAACAGCTATGAAGAAAATGAATTTGCAGTCGGAGGTTTTACATTGTCTCATGCCAAGACGATAAATGTACCTGTTATTGACGAGGCATTTATCTGTATGGAATGCACGTTAAAAGAAATACAGGATTTAAGTGGTGCAGGAATCACAGCGATGGTCACAGGACAGGTTCTACATATCTCTGTTGAAGAAGAATATGCCCAGGGGTATGAGAAACGGTACAGCAAGGACGGCTTTATGATGCTAATACCAGCACCTCAGGATTTGGTTACCGGTGAGCCGAACAAGTCTGCAATTGCAACTATAGATATAAAAAATATGATTAGAAATTGATTATGTCTGCAAAGCAGATATATTATCAGGTTTTCATTACGGAGGGTTTACTTGATATGATTACTGAAATAATTCTTGCCATTATGGCACTCTTATTTTTAATGGCCGGCATTTTATTGTTTAAAGGGAAGGCTTCATGGCTTATAGCCGGATATAATTCGTTATCAGAAGAAGAAAAAAAGAAATATGATATAAAAACTATATGCAAAGCAGCTGGTTTCATATGCTTCGTATGCTGCGTGATACTCTTTGTCATTACATATATAGCTCACAAAGCCAATTCAAATATGATAGATGAAACCAGTATGATAACGGTGGCTGTCGTTTTGTTAGCCGTACTTATAATAGCTATTATTACAGTTGGTTTGTATGTCACCAAAAGAAATAAAAAAAATGAGAGGCAGTAATAAAATGAATCAGAAATATGATGCACACAGCGGATTAAATTATTATGAAATCAATAATGATCGGCAGCCTCTTGTTTTGATTCATGCACAAGGCGTAGACGGAACAAGTTATGCTAATGTGTCAAAACGGCTTTCTAAAAAATTTCATATTTATTCGATTGATTGCTATGGTCACGGAAAAAGCAGTCATGCTGCTGAAAGTTACAATATCGTCGATATTAGTAACGCTATCATCAGCTTTATCGAGAATGTCGTTAAAAGTAATGTATGGCTGTTAGGTCATTCTTCCGGAGGTTTGATTGCTGCATTTATAGCCTCTAAGACCACTTTGTGCGATAAACTGATATTGGAAGATCCTCCGTTCTTCTCTTCGCAGGGTGATAGCAGAAAAAACACCTTCAACTATGTTGACCTGTCAACAATATGCCACAATTACATTATGCAGGATGAGCAAAAAGATTTTGTACTTTATTATTTTACAAATCAATATGCATGGAATCTATTTCCGGAGAAATCACGAAATAAAGTTAGGGCTAAACTCGTTAAGATAGCAACAACGTATAGGAAAAAGCATCCCGATAAGGATTTAAAGGTCTTGTTTTGGCCTAAATCCGCTCTTGCAGGCTATAAAGGGATGAACAACTATGATCCGCTTTTCGGCGAAACTTTTTATAACGATAGTTTTCACTGCGGAATACCACATGAGGATATACTAAGCAAAATCAGCTGTGATACAATCTTTATGAAAGCGAAAACCAATATCGGTAACAATGGTTTGTTACTGGCAGCTTTAAGCGATGACGATGTCAGGCATGTTGCTGAGGTTATCCCAAAATGCAAAATAGTTCATTTTGACTGCGGTCACGGTATTCACATTGAAAAGCCGAAAGAATTTATACGGTGCTTAATAAATTTAAAATAAAGGTTAAATAACCAAATATAAAAAAGTATATAGATAAAAATAGTAATTATAATTTCACTTCATATTACAGAACATATTGGAGGTACATAACTTATGAAAGATATGATTGGATACTGCGAACTTGATTGTGAAAACTGCGACGCATATATTGCAACAGTAAATGACGATAACGCTCTGCGTGAGAAAACAGCGAAGCTGTGGGCAGAGTTAAATAACGCCCCTATTCTGCCCGAACATATTAACTGCGAGGGCTGCCGTATGAATGGAGCGAAAACGGTATTTTGCGAGCATATGTGCGAAATTCGGAAATGTGCGTTAAATAAAGGTGTATCCACTTGCGGTGACTGTCCTGAATTGGACACCTGTCCGACTGTCAGAGTAATTATTTCAAATAATCCATCTGCTTTGGAAAAATTGAAAGAATAAAAATACATATATAAAAAAATTAAATTATGCTGTTTAATATATGACGAATAATAAAAAAATAGGAAAGATCTCTTTTCCTGAGAAGGCATAAATTATGATCAACCAGATAAATTATCTAATTTTCTGTATGGAACAGTATAAGCTGCATAATCATATAAGTGATAAATAGATTGCAGAGCTTTTTAATAATACAATGTGTTTAAATATATCTTAAGTTGCTTTGATGCACTACACATTGCCCGAACCGAATATGTGATTAGAGATTTAATCGTATATAAACGCCAAAGCGGCTGTGACGGTGCACTAAAGTGGCACATATAGAATAGGGGAGGTAAAGTGGGATATCACACCAAATTGAGATGAATAAAGATATTGGTCAGGCAATGAATAATTTAATTACAAAGAGGTTTTTAGATGAATGAACAACTTTTTAACAATTTGGGGATAAAAATTATTACAGAAAATGGGGTCTGTCCCGGATTTTGTGTAAAGTTCAAACAAATGTAAAACAGATGTTGACAGAGAGGATACTCTCCCTGCATTTTCAATATAGCAGAAATAAGGCAAAAAATCAAGTCTTAATATGGCAGCCGGTCGGCGAAAAATACCTCAAGCCGGGAATGGATAACGCCCCAATCCCGGCGCTTGCCTGTCCATTTTTTTGTAATGTCCATCATGGCTAAATAAAGCATTTTGAGCAGGCTGTCATCGGTTGAAAACACAGATTTCGGCCTGGTAACCTTGCGAAGCTGCCGATTAAATCCTTCTATGGCATTAGTGGTGTAAATCAGTGTCCGAACCTCCTGCAGATATTTAAAATAGGTGGATAATTTCGACCAGTTGGCTTCCCATGACTGCGCAATTTTCGGACATTTCCCGTTCCATTTTTTCCCGAAGCATTCTAGCTCATATAAGGCGGTTTCCTCATTGATTGCGGCGTAAACACGCTTCAAATCTGCCATCAGCGTCTTAATGTCTTTGTAAGACACAAACCGTGTGGTATTGCGGATTTGGTGGATGATACACTGCTGTATTTCCGCTTTGGGATACACTGCTTCTATTGCGTTGTCAAAGCCCGTTAAGCCGTCCACACAAGCAATCAGGATGTCCTCCACACCTCGATTTTTCAGTCCGTTTAGGATGGATAGCCAATATTTCGCACTTTCATTTTCACCGACCCACATACCTAAGACTTCTTTGATACTGGACATATTAATGCCAATGGCGATGTATACTGCTTTCTTCACAATTTGCCCTTCACTGCGGGCATGATAGTGGATGATATCAAGAAATATAACCGCATAGACCTCTTCAAGCGGTCTCTGCTGCCATTCTTTTACCACAGGCAATATCTTAACTGTTATGCGACTAACCGTGCTGTCTTATACCTCTATTCCGTAGATTTCACGGATATGCGCGTCAATATCCCGTGTTGTCATACTGATATGCAAGAAAACCATTTGGTATATCGAGAAACGGTAAGGAAGTATTGGAATACTGAAAATCGTAGCCAAGAAGATTTATATCTAAAGACCATCAAACGGTGGGAACGCATATTCTTAGAAGAAGGAGCCGAAGGTCTAATGAAAGAGAGATGAGGCAAAGGTATTGTATCAGAAGGCAAGAAACGCGGTGCCCACCTAAGCTTGATAAAAAAGTTGAGGAAGATTTAATTGCTGAAAATCAGCGATTAAGAATGGAGAATGAATACTAAAAAAATTGCAAGCCTTAGTTCAGGAGCGAATAGAGCGAGAAAACAAGAAAAGATAACAATTATAGCAGA
Organism: Congzhengia sp.; assembly: GCF_037235575.1. Classification (NCBI taxonomy): domain Bacteria; kingdom Bacillati; phylum Bacillota; class Clostridia; order Eubacteriales; family Oscillospiraceae; genus Congzhengia; species Congzhengia sp. The sequence goes on from NZ_JAXUNN010000016.1 coordinate 45,203, forward strand.
ACTAAGGCAGAAATACCCAATTGATGAATTCTTAAAGTTATCAGGTATAAATTTCAATATAAAAAGTGCCACATTTTATCAAATAAATATGCACAATAATTGTAAATGCTTTACGGAGGACGAATGGTATGAGTGATAATCATTTTCCGTCATCTCCGTAATAGTTCTGTAAGCGATACGATTTACCTTTAATAGTTGCAAACGTGGCATGGTGAAACAATCTGTCAATTATTGCATTCGCTATCATTGCATCTCCAAAAATTTCATCCCACTGTGAAAAATTGATATTTGTAGTTATTACAGTGCTGGATTTTTCGTATCTCCGATCAATTAATTGAAACAACAGTTTGGAGTCGTTTTTGGATATTGGCAGATACCCTAATTCATCAATGATCAAAAGCTTGTATCCACTGAATTTCTTGATTCGTTCGCTGAGCCGCTCCTCTGCCTGTGTTTTATGCAGTGCTGTCATAAGATCTGCACATTTGATAAAATATGTTGAATTTCTGTTTTGGGCTGCAGTTACTCCTATTGCTGTTGCAAGATGTGTTTTCCCTACTCCGCTGTTTCCGTAAAATATTAGATTTTCCCGGTGTTCAATAAATCTCAAAGAGTTCAGCTCTTGTATTTGCTGTTTATTGATTGATGGCTGATACTCAAAATCAAATTCTGCCAATGATTTGATTTTAGGAAATCCTGCCATCATAACAGAATGATTGATTAAGTTTATCTTTTTCTTCTCAACTTGCTGCTCTGTAAAATACAGAAATCCGTCTATGAATGATAGATTGTTTTTGCTTACATGGTTGATTGTATCATCTATTACGGCAAGTGATTTTTTACTCTTTAGAAACGTCAAGTTATCTCTGATTTTTGCATATGTGCCTGTACTATTCACAGCTGAATACACTTCCGATCACATTAAGATTTTCTTTCGCCATGTTCAATATATCATCTTTATCCATTCCGATAAAATGACTGCTTAAAACATCTATATAATGTTCCCGATGATAATTCAGTTTTCTTTCTGTCTGTATATGTACACAAATCAGCTTATGATCAAAACAAACATATATCTTTCCGTCAACAATCCAATATGATACATACATACCGATATATTTTTTTGGTACAGAATACTGCTTTGACTGAACTGTAATCATTGCAGCAGTATTCACCTTAACAGTCTTGGAAGGTATTTTGTATTGACTCCGTATGCTGTCATTTGGTAACGGCAGCAGATGTGCACACTCCTTTTGAAATTCAATAATAGGTACCTTTCCGGTCCCTTGATGTATCGAACTGTTGATTCGCATATTAATTCTCTCGATTAACGATGCTAATTCTGTAAGATTGAGTTTGCCGCTGTAAGCTTTAATTTCATCGAGAAACTTCATCTGTGTTTCTACCTTACCCTTTGTTTGAGGTGTTGCAGCAATACAAGGTTTAACACAAAATCCATAATCATCAGCAAAAGCTTAAAAAAAAAAATTTATGTTGCCGTTATTGTAAGCTGTACGTGCACAATCCATAACCGATTTCATATTGACGGTTACAATTTCTTTTGGTACACCCCCAACAA
>NZ_JAXUNN010000017.1:0-24879 GCF_037235575.1 Congzhengia sp.
GCGTTTCCAGTATCATCGTTCCCATTACCAACGTAATGAACGATCAATACTGCTATCAGACCTCAAAGAAGATCCGGCAGGTGTTTGACTACAAGCGGCGCAACGGCCAGTATATCGGCTCCAACCCACCTTTTGGGTATGTCAAAGATGCAAAAGACCGTCACCACCTTGTTATCGACCCCGATGCCGCCGAGATTGTCCGGCTCATTTTCTCTTTGCTACTCAAGGGAACATCGAAACGGGGTATCAGTTTCTATCTGAACGAGCACGGTATTCCCAGCCCCTCGGTCTACAAGTTGGAAAAGGGCATGACGGTTTCCAACAAGCCGGACGGCAACACCCTTTGGTCGGGACGCATGATCCATACGATTCTCACCAATCCCATGTATACCGGTGATCTGGTGCAGGGGCGGTTTCGTGTAAAAAGCTACAAGGTACATCAGATCGAGACGGTGCCTGAAGAGGAATGGGTACGGGTAGCTGATACCCACGAGGCCATTATCGACAAGGCCACTTTTGAGAAGGTGCAGGAATTGCTGCTTCGGGATACCCGAACATCGCCACAGGGGCGCACCGTCCACCTGTTCAGCGGTTTTCTCAAATGTGCCGACTGCGGCAGAGCCGTTACCCGCTGTTCCGGCAAGAACAACGTGTATTACGCCTGCGCTACCTATAAGAGCCGTTCAAGAAATGCCTGCACAATGCACTCTATCAGTCATGCCCGGTTGGAGGCCGCCGTGTTGTACGCCATCCGGCAGCAGGTGCATCTTGCTGTCTCCTATTCAGAAGTCATCGCCCAAATCAATTCAGCCCCTATCAAAAAAAACCAGTCTTTCCGACTGGACGATACGATTCATGCAAAAGAACGTGAGCTTGCCAAAGTGACCCGTTATAAACAGTCTCTTTATCAGGACTGGAAAGACGGGGAGATCACGCAGCAGGAATACCGGGATATGAAGGCCACTTATGACCGCCAAATCAATGAGGTGTCCGATGTGCTGGCCAGACTAACCGCTGAACGTGCGGAGCTGGCAAACGGCGTTGACAAGGAACACCCTGCGCTGGTCGCTTTCAAAAAGTATCAGAATATCGATGCCCTGTCCCGTGAGTTGCTGATCGAGCTGGTGGATCATATCAAGGTCTATGAAAATGGCAATATCAGCGTCAAGTTCAAGTTTGCCGATCAGCTTCGCCGCATCGCGGAGTACATCGACGTCAATACCGCTGAATCCCCTGCATGGGCGGTTTGATTTCGCACTACATTCCCTGTGTCAGCGTGTTTTCCTAATAGGACGTGAACATATGCTCGATAGATGTCTGGGTTGCAGAAGTTGCTGATGCAATCATCCCAGTTTTTTGAAACTTTCTTTGTTTTTCTTCGTATTTTTTTAAAAACCAATTATGAAGATTGAACATTTTAAGCGAAAAAAAACCGGACACTCCAGAAATAATCCATTGAGTCAATTCTCCTTCCGACTGACCCGCGGCTGCATAATTTTTGATAAAATACTTTTTTGTAAGATATGGTGGCAAAAACTGAAAAAGACTAATAATAAAAAGTACACATATAACAAGAGGCCTCTTTATAAAAAATAAATAATAAGCGGCATAGCATATAAAGCCCATAATGGATTGTATGTAAAACGGCACATTTATACAATAATATGATGCAATTTGTTCTGCATCTTTTTGAAAAAAAATTATTACATCTCCGTTTTTTACATTTTTTTCACGGTCTATGCCGCTGTTAATTATATTAAAGTACATAATTTCATGGAAACGTTGTGTCGTTTTTATTTTTTGTTTATTAATAAAAATTGAGAATATATACTTTAGTAAAATTTGACACAAAAAAGCCATTGTAAATAATAATAAATATAATCTCACACTTTTTCGATTGTCAATACTAAAGCTTGTCCATATGTTTGCCAGGGAACGGGCAACTACAATAGATAAAAGCATAGATATTATTAAGTTAACGCTTTGTATCACAGTGATTTTTCTAAAAACTTGTTTTGCTATTTTATGATACATAGTTTTTTACCTCTCCCTAATCATATTAGAACGAAAACCGTTTTTTTGCTTTAATGTATCTTTGTAATTTCTCTGTATCATGATTTTTACCAATACAAAAGTAGAGCCCTAAGGCACATTCAATTAATTTTTTGTTAATAATGCAAAATATTGGATCTGGATTTAGAATATTTTTAGTTGATAAAAAAGAATTATGGAAACAATCTCCGCCACAAATATATTTTGCCCAACATTTATTACATTTAGGTCTGTCATCTACTTTATTAATCAAAAATTTTTCTTGTTTATCTTTTAAAATTCCATCATAAATATTGCCCAGACAGAAGTCTTCCATCCCTACAAAGCTATCACAAGGATAAATATTACCTTTAGCATCAAAACTCAACTTATTTTTCCCCGCCATACACCGTTTATAAATTCTTCCACCATCCAAAACTCGGCAAACTAATTTTCCAAAATAATCATTTTATAAACTCAATAAGTTATAATTATTCATTTAGTATTATTTTCAATATTATAATTTATTCAATTTATAGATTTAGTATTTTTAATAAAAATATAGATGCTACATACACTTTAATTAAAATCTTTTGACTGACATTTTGACTAACTGACTAACATTTTGACTAACATTTTACCGTTCATTACTGTGCATTACCGTATATTACTGTGCATTACCGTACATTTTTGAAATTTCTAAAAAAATAAGAAAAGGCTCAAAACCCAGTAAAATCACCAGTTTCAAGCCTTTTTCCTTGGCAGGGGCAGTAGGATTTGAACCCACGACACACGGTTTTGGAGACCGTTGCTCTACCAGCTGAACTATACCCCTAAACTCAACGGATATTAGTATACCACATACATTTAAATTTGTCAATATCCAAACAAAAAATTAATCAAAAAGACGCATCCAAAACAGATGCGCCTTTCTTTACTATATGGTTAGTTTCTTTCCAATACAACGCCGCCGACAAGTCTTCTTGCTTCAATCAGCATGTTTGCGCGGATGGTATATTCCGCCGGATAAAGAATTTTATCGGAAGAAAGCGACACAGAGTCGAGATTTCTTGATTTTTCAATTAACACCTTGGCATGTTTTGCCGCAGCCTTTTCATCGTCTGTTCCGCTTGCCAGTAACGTGTCCGCCTTATCCAAAATCAAATCCTGCTGAATTGTTAAAATTTCCTTCATTGTATCAATGGGGGAAGAGGTGAGCTTGTTCCTGTCTACCCCGCCTACCAAAAGTTCTGCCGCCAAAAGATTTTCAAAGCAATATTGATAGTTAAAGGGATAAATAATGTGCGGAGCGTCCGGCAGCGTGGGAGGCCACTGGCCGTCTGAGTTATAGGAGTTGGTTAAATGATACCAAACCTTTTCCACAGTCGCATCGTCCAACGTGTTTTTCACCTCATGGAGTTTTTCACGAACCAAATCCTGCCAGGGACGCAAAATCCGTGCCATGGGGGTTGAAGCCCATGTGGATGCCCGGGCGCCATGCCATGCGTTGTCGTCGTCTACGTTTAAAATATCGTCTAACGGCTGCAGCTTGTTGCAGGCCTCATCGTATGTAATGAACTCACCAAGCTTTTCAACTTCTTTAACCAAGCGGATTAACTTTTCAGGGGATTCCGGTGTCTTTTCAAACACATTGTCCGGCTTATTCTGATACTTCAATCTGAACCAGCCGTTTGTTCCGATATATTCCGCATCATCTGCAAAGATAACCAGTGCGCCTTCCGGCTCGCCGGGCTTCTGCTGGGAATATTTCTTAATCAAATCCATATATTTTTCAAAGCTGTAGCCTTCCATTCCCATGAAATGACGAACAGCAAACTGGCACACGCGGTCGGTGCGCAGGAACATTCTTAAGCTGTCAGTTTCATAGCCTTCAATTTTGTTGAACGGGAAATGGATAGCACGCTCGCTGCCCTCTAAGTCATACTTAAAGTCAAAGCTGTAGAACGCCGGGTCGTCGCTGTATTCCTTTTCAAAAATTTCAGGACGAACAGGCTGGCCGTTTTTCAGTCTGGAACGGCTGTAGGCCTCAAAATCGCCGATTAAGTTTCTGAATCCGTTGTCAATTACCTGCTGGGGAACATAGCTTCTCCAACCACATTCCGGGTTCCAAAAGCTCTTAGGCGTAATACCAAGATACTTTTTGAAAATATCGTTTGAGAATTTAATGGCCCAGGTGCCGTCCTCCTGTGGGAAATTCGGCAGCATGGGATGTGCATAGGGGCTTCCCATAAATTCGCAGGTGCCGTTGGCAATTGCTTTTTTAAGCTTTTCCAGCACGTCGGGCGTAAGCAGAGCCATCTGCTCAATGGTATAGCCGGAAGCCTCGAAAACATATTTTGTGTTCGGGAAATTTTCAGCCATGGTGTCAAACGTCAGCTCATAGCTGTTGCGGATTACAAACTCATACTTATCAGGATTGAGGTAAGCATAGTTTAAATTTGCATGAAAAATCATAACATATTTCATAAAAATATCCTCCTTTTTTATTTTTAATTCTATTATTTTCACTATAAAATGTAAATGGATTTTTGCTATATGTTTATGGTATAATGATATGTATGAAAGGGGCGCTCAATGTGCTGGAACATATCTGGATTAACCCAATTAAAAACAGTGATTTAAAAGTGTATCAATACGGCTATGAGGAGTGCCAGCCAAACCACTCTTACGGCCCTGCCAACCGCGACCACTATCTTCTTCACCTCATCAGCCGGGGCAGCGGGATTTTTCATTGCAAAAATAAAAGCTATTCCCTATCCGCCGGGCAGGGCTTTTTAATTACGCCGGGAACAATTACCTCATACCGTGCAGATGAAAAAGATCCGTGGACCTATTCGTGGATTGGTTTTAACGGTGCTAACGCCGAATTTTATCTTGCTCAAACGGGCCTTTCTGCGGAAAACCCGGTATTTCAGTACCAAGACACAAATTCTTTTTCACAAATTTTTACAAGCCTGAAAAAACTGAACCGAAACACAGTAACCGACCAGGTTCGCATGATTGGATACCTCTACATGCTCTTGGCTCTGTTAATGGAAAACTCTTCCCTGCTGTCGATTCAGGGGAAAGCATTTTTCAGCTCGAAAGAAGAATATGTAAAAAACGCGGCGGCCTATATTCAAACGAACTATTCCAGAAAAGTAACGGTTGAAGAAATTGCAAATTACGTGCGTCTGAACCGCAGTTATTTCGGTGTGATTTTTAAAGAGCTGACCGGGCTTACCCCCCAGGAGTTTCTCATTGATTTTCGGATTGACAAGGCAAAAAAACTGTTATCCGACATGTCCATGAGCATTGGCGACGTGTCCCGCTCTGTTGGGTATGACGACCCTCTGACGTTTTCAAAGCTGTTTAAAAAAAATGTAGGCGTTTCGCCAAACGCCTACAGAAAAAATATTTAGTTTGCTGTAATAATTACGGTTCTCGTGTCAGGATTCCAATCAACATCTGCGCCGAAGCTTTGCGCAATAAACCGCACGGGCACCATGGTTCTGTCGTTTATAATCTTGGCAGGAACATCTAAAACCTCTGCCGCGCCGTTCACCGTGGCATTTACATCGTCAATGGTCAGCGAAACCGACCTGTCCCCTTTTGCAGCGGAAACCGTTCTGGTTTCTCCGTCCCATGTAACCTGCGCGTCTAATGCTTCAAAAATTGCCCGCAGGGGCACCAGGGTTCTGTCGTTTTCAATGACAGGAAGCTGGTCAAAATAAACCTTGTTTCCATTGAGGCGGACAGAAATGCAGCGGGGATAGGAAAGCTGAATCAGGCCAAACTTGCTGTCTTTTTCCGCAATGCACAAGTCTTCATAATAAAACCCAGTAAAGTTCAATTTCACATCCGGAACCGGGATTAAGTTTCCTGCTTCGTCCAAAAGGGAAAAGGTGTTTTTTTCTGTTTCCACAACAGCCACGCCGCTGTGAAAATTACCGGCATTCAAAGCCTGAATGGGCGCAAACAGCAATTGGCCCTGGGCGTTATAAAAACTGATGGCTTTCGGTTTGTCAAAATCGCCCTCTGCCGTTTTTGAAATGGTTTCTAAAATTTCCTCTTCCGGTATAACCTCCATCGTAGCAATCAGTTCCTTTGCTTCTTCACCGGTAAATTTTGTGCCGTCATCTTTTAAAACCGTTAGCCCGCCGTCTGTGTGAATCACCGCATATGCATGGTTGTCCGCACAGGAATAAAATGCCGACGAGGCCATATCGCTTACCGCAAACTGCTCAAAAACAGGCTGTCCGCCTCCGTTTAAAAATCCGCCCTGGCCGTCTTTCATAAAGGTAAAAAACGGCGCCTGGGTTGTCCCCGGCAGACCGATATAATCATAAACCGGCTCCGTTACCCAGGTGTAAGTCTCCTCGGCATACACCGGCGTTAAGCAGACAGTAAGCAGCATTGCAAATAAACAAAAACCACTCATAAATTTTTTCATTTGTTTTCCTCCTTCGTATAGTAAAAGAACTTAAGCTCTGGGATGTGCCTTTGCATACACATCGCGCAGTCTGTTATTAATCAATTTTGCATAAACCTGGGTAGATGAAATGTCGGAATGTCCCAGCATGGATTGAATGGAATGAAGATCCGCGCCGTTTTCCAAAAGATGTGCTGCAAAGGAATGTCTTAAGGTGTGGGGTGTAATTTGCTTTTCAATTCCCGCCTGGCCAGCATAAAATTTTACAATTTTCCAAAATCCCTGCCTGGTCATTCGTTTCCCCGCCATGTTTACAAACAGGGCCTGTTCCCCGGGAGCGGCAATGGAATCGCGGATAAAATTTAAATAGTTTTCCATGGCGGCAAGCGCCATTCTGCCTATAGGCACAATCCGCTCTTCTCCGTGCTTTCTGCACCTTATGTAGCCGATTTTAATGTTGGCGTCTCCCACGTTTAAGTCAATCAATTCCGAAACGCGGCTGCCGGTGGCATATAAAAGCTCCAGCATGGCCTTGTCGCGAACAGATTTGGGATCTGAACCGTTGGGCTGTTCCAAGAATTTCGAAACCTCTTCGGTAGTTAAAATTTCGGGAAGCTCTTTTTTCAGTTTCGGCGGCTTCATTCCCTCCGCCGGGTTGCCGTCCACCGCATGAATAGCCGTTAAAAATGCAAAAAAACGTTTCATCGACGCCATATACCTGGCAATGGTTGACGCGGCCTTGTGTTCTTTTTCCAGCTTTAGAACGAACTCGGAAATTATTTTCTTGTCAACCTGACGAAAATCCGAAATTCCCTTTTCAAGGGCATAGTCTGTGAAGCGGGCCGCATCGGAAAAATAAGCCGACGCCGTGTTGTCCAACAGCCTGTTGCTGTTTAAATAAATTTTATATTGTTCCAACAAATCTAACATTGTTCTTGCTCCAATCAATGTTGCATTAAACAAATTGTGATGAAATCAGCTTTATAAAAAGCGGTTCGATATATGCCTGCGTCAAAGCGGCGATGCTCACAATGCACAAAAACAAAAGGCCAAATCCCAAAGGAGTAAGCAAGCTCTTTTTCAAATTGATGTTGCCAGCCAACATGCCATAGGAGCTTTTCGCACAGTGAAAGGCATAAGCCAGGCAGCAGGGGCCGACGATAATAACATGCGGCAGAATTGCACACAAAATAATGAAAAAGGCCTTTGCGCCAAACGCTTTGAACAAACAGCAAATAACAGTTCCAAATGAAAATCCTTTCACCAGTGTATAAATCAAAACGGCAGGTGCCCCAACAATGGTCACCGAAGACAAAAACATGACAACTGCAAACTGAATGTAGTTTGCCATAGAAAGGTTAAATGTTTTAATCGCGTCTGTGCCCGAATTGGTTACGTTCGAAATAAAATCCGTAAAATAAAGTTTTATTTCTTCCTCCTGGGCGCCCTTTCCATGAAATGCAAACGCTAACACCGCTCCAGCGGCAAAAATCACGCTTAGCAGAATATAGCCTTTTAAGTTGTTTTCTGTTAAAATTGCAATTTGCGTTTTCAGTTTCTTAATCAAGAAAAATCCCTCTTTTCTCATTTTGTAAGCATGTACAATACATACTATGAGAAAAGAGCACATTCCAGAACAGAAATTTTATCTTACAATGTTTTGTTCCCTTCCGGGCCCAACGCCGACCATTGAAACCCTGCACCCGCAAAGCTCCTCAATTTTGGAAACATAGTTTTTCACATTCTGCGGAAGATCATGATAGCTCCTGACAGAGGAAATGTCTTCGTCCCAGCCGGGAAGCTCCTCGTAAACCGGCGTGCATTTTGAAAGCTCTTTTAAGCTTGCCGGAAACTCTGAAACGGGAGTTCCGTCCACCTCATAACCCTTGCAGATTTTAACCGTGGGCAGGTGGGAAAGCGTGTCTAACTTGTTTAAGGCAATGCCCGTAAGACCGCTGGTGCGAACGGCAAATTTTCCAATCACCGCGTCAAACCATCCGGTTCTGCGCGGCCTGCCTGTCGTCGTGCCAAATTCGCGGCCAATGTTTCGAATTTGTTCCCCGGTTTCGTCAAACAGCTCAGTGGGAAACGGACCTTTCCCCACTCTCGTTGTGTAGGCTTTCATTACGCCAATGCACTCGTCAATCAGCGTAGGCCCAATGCCGCACCCAACGCAGACGCCGCCGGAAACCGGGTGGGACGAGGTGACATATGGATATGTACCCAAGTCCAGGTCTAACAGTGTGCCCTGGGCGCCTTCAAACAACACTTTTTTATTGTCTTGAATTGCCTCGTACAACAGCACAGACGTGTCGGCCGCATAAGTTCTCAGCCTGTTTGCAAACTCTAAATACTGCGGGATAAAACCGTCTGCATCCAGCGGTTCGCCGCCGTATATTTTCGTAATAATCTGATTTTTAATCTTGGTGTTTGCGCGCGCTTTTTGAACAAATTCTTCTTCATCAAAAAGGTCGCACATCCGAATTCCAATCCGTTCCGCTTTGTCCATATAACACGGGCCTATTCCCCGGCCGGTGGTGCCGATGTCGCCTTTTCCTCTTGCACGCTCTGCAAGGTTGTCCAGCACAATGTGATAAGGCATAATGACATGGGCTCGCAGGTCAATGCGCAGATTGTCCACGCTTACGCCTTTTCCCGTAAGCATATCCAATTCCTCCAGCAAAACCTTTGGGTCTACCACAACGCCGTTTCCGATGAGGCAAAGGGTCTTTTTACCCAAAATGCCGGAGGGCACAAGGTGCAGCTTATATTCCACTCCATTGGCCTCAACTGTGTGACCGGCATTGTTTCCGCCCTGGGAACGCACCACAACATCAGACTCCTGTGCTAAAATATCAATAATTTTCCCTTTTCCCTCGTCGCCCCACTGCGCACCGATTACAACCTTTGTTGCCATGAAAAATTTCTCCTTTCAAAATTTAAATCCATAAAACTTCTTATAATATCATATCAGAAATGTATCCAAAATTCAAGTTATTTCACGTTTCTCGCCGTCGATTTTGCCGTCCTCTAAATAATCTTCCAGCACCAGCTTTGCCGACGCACAGATCGGAACGCCCAAAATCATGCCAAGCGGGCCGAACAATCCGCCGAAAACCGTCACCGAAACCAAAACCAAAAGCGGGCTGACGCCAACCTGAGAACCCACAATTTTTGGCTGAATGATGTTTCCGTCAATCTGACCCAAAACAAACTGGAACACCAAAATCCAAAGGGCGTTCACCGGCCCTAAGCCAATCATTCCAATCAGATAGGTGACAAGCGCCGCAACAATCGGCCCGAAAAACGGAATCATGTTTCCAATTGCCACGGCAAGACCCAAAAACACAGCATATGGCACTTTAAAGCTTGCAAAAACAACTGTGGAAATGGAACCGATTAACACAGAATCGATTAACAGCCCTGCAAAATAGGAGTAGAATAAATTAATAATCTTTTTGATATACCGAACCACCACATCGGTTTTGTGGTCAAATTGAAACCGCTTTTTTATCTTGCTGAAAAAAAGCAAAATATGCTCTTTTTCTAAAATAATGTAGATCGAAACAATAATACTCACCAGGAACGAAACAAAGGAGTTTGCAATGCCCGTAATGACAGAAACATACTCATTCAACCGTTCAAAATTAAAATAGCTTAACAGTTTTTCACCAATAAAGCTCAAATCCACCTGGGGAATAAACTCAACATGGCGCAGAAGACCGTTTAAGCTGTCAATATACCCCGGCAGCTTTGTCACCAGCTCTTCCACATTTTTATACAGCACCGGCACAATGAAGTTAAACGCCAAAGCCACAACTGCAAAGAAAATAATATATACAATTAAAACACTGATGACCAATGAGTGAGACGTAACAAGCCGATTCTTCACCTTGCACAAAAGCCCTTTTAATTTGCAGACGGGACGGTAGGCAAAAAGCGCAATCACACAGCCAATTATCACCGGCATTAAAATGCCCAGCAACGTTCCGAAAAAAGAAAAAATGCCATTAATATTGTCCACCGATTTATACACAACAATCAGAATCATTCCTGTGATAAGCAGTTTGAACCAATTACTTTCAAAATATTTCATTTAAGTCTCCTAAACTAACAAATTGAAAAGATGTTTTTTAAATACAGCCATTGGTGGTTGCGCTGCCCTGTGGGATATCCGTTTTTTTCCCAGTCATATTCTAAAATGTTGCAGGCGGGGAAGCGTTCATCCCACCAGATGAAGTGGGAACCCATCAGTTTTTGCCATTCGTGTCCTTTAGGCGTATTGTGTGTAGTAAGACTGCCTGTGTGCTGGGCAGGCTCAAACAGCTCCGGCGTTTCGCCGTAATAAAACGCTGTATCGCCGCTTAAAAAAATGCTTCCATATTTGTCGCCGGCGCCCGGCTGCTCCTCCTGAAACTGGTAGTGATAAAAAACATATCTTGAAACCAAATCCGGAATCAGCTTTGCAAGCATACCGAAACAATAGTCCGGCTTTTTCTTCCGTGCCCAGTGGGACACGCTCTGCGGCTCGTTAAAGTGAAAAATATTCGTCATAGGATGAAAATATTTGTCCTCACCGTCCGGCCATTTTGCCAAAAACTCCTCCATTCCGCAAAAAAGCTGGTTCGGCAAAATCTCTTCGCCGATAGACTCTATGTAGCAATACAGTTCGCTGTGAAAGGAAAACACGTTTGCGTTCATAATTTTCTCCGTGTTATAAAAATCGTGCTCAACCAGTGCTTTTCTTCCCGCTAAAAACTGTTCTAAATCTCTTTGCTTTCCGTCTTTTACTACTGCTTTGTAGGATCTTATAATCATGTTAACCCCTCGTCTTCTTTTTTTGAAAATGACTTGCAAACTTTACCAGAATGCTATCCGGCAACAGCTTCGAGAAAAAATGGGAACATTTCATGAAAAAGCCGGGAACAATCACCTTTTTTCCCTTCAGCATGCTGCGAACCGCCATGTTTGCCACATATTCGCTGCTTAAGCCCTTTAAGCTGAACCGAACGTTAGCAACGCTGTTAAACTCTGTGTCCACCGGGCCGGGACACAGCACAGAAATATGCACCCGGCTGTTTTTTTGCGAAAGTTCTTCGTTAATTGCCTGGGAAAGCCGAAGCACATATGCTTTCGAGGCATAATATGCCGCCATAAACGGCCCCGGCAGAAATGCCGCAGACGAAGCGACGTTTAACACAACGCCCCTATCCTTTTCCGTAAATTTTGTCACAAAAAACTTGGTTAAAATGTGCATTGCACGAATGTTCAGGTGAATCATTTGAATTTCGCGCTCTAAATCGGTTTGCGTAAATTCGCCAAACAGCCCGGCCCCGGCGTTATTCACCAAAATGTCTATGTCAAGCTTTTCTGCATAGCTGCAAAGCTTTAGACATTCCGCTTCTTCTGTTAAATCAGCCGTGAAAATTTCTGCGTTTGTTTTCAGCTCATTTTTCAGTTCTGCCAGGCGGTTCTCCCTGCGGGCAACCAAAATTAAGTCGTAACCCTTTTTGCTGAGCACGCGGGCAATATCCCTGCCAATGCCTGAGCTGGCGCCGGTGATGAGTGCAAGCATAATATTCTCCTTTGAAAATCTGACGACGATTATTCGTCAGAATATTTTTTTAACAAGTTATTTTTAATTTCCCAAAGTTCAGGCGACAAATCTACATAATATTTGTGGGGGAACTCAAACCGTTTCACTTCGTCCCACAGTCTGTCAATTTCAAAGGCGCAGTGCTTTTTAATTTCGTGGACATTCGGACTGTCATACACCCGTTTGCCGCCGGAAAAGAGCTGCGTCGTTATTTTTTCTGCTTTAAAATTTGTCAGTGTTTTCCGCTTCCAGGTATGTTCCGGGTCAAAAATTTCATAGGGCTTCGTGTCGTCAATTACCTCGCCGAACAGCGTAATAACGTCGGCAATGGCTTCCCCGCTCTCCTTTGAAAACAGCCGGTAAACCTGCTTAAATCCCGGGTTTGTAATTTTTTCTGTGTTTTCGCTGATTTTAATTTTCGGAATAATTTTTCCGTTCTTTTCAACGGCCGCCAGTTTGTAAACGCCTCCAAACACCGGCTCGGATTTTGAAGTGATAAGCCGCTCGCCCACGCCGAAGGAATCGATTTTTGCACCCTGCTGCAGCGTGTCGCGGATAATATATTCGTCTAAGGAGTTTGAAGCAGTGATGGTACAGTCGGAAAATCCGGCGTCGTCCAGCATTTTCCGTGCGCGTTTTGAAAGGTAGGCAATGTCGCCTGAATCAATGCGGATACCTTTTGGGCGAAATCCCATCGGAAGCAGCACGTCGTGAAACACTTTAATTGCGTTGGGTATTCCGGATTTTAACACGTTATACGTATCCACCAAAAGCACGCAGGCATCGGGATAAGTTTTTGCATAAGCCGCAAATGCCTCATATTCCGAGTCGAACAGCTGAACCCAGCTGTGGGCCATGGTGCCCAAAGCCGGGATTCCGTCCATGCGCTCAGAAATGGTGCAGGCCGTTCCGCAGCAGCCGGCAATATACGCCGCCCGCGCGCCGTAAATCGCGCCGTCATAGCCCTGGGCCCGGCGGGAGCCAAACTCCATCACTGCTCTGCCCTCTGCGGCGCGGACAATGCGGTTTGCCTTTGTTGCAATCAGCGACTGGTGGTTAATGGAAAGCAGAACCATGGTTTCGATAAACTGCGCCTGAATCACCGGCCCGCGGACGGTTATGATCGGCTCGTGGGGAAAAATCGGCGTTCCCTCGGGAATCCCCCAAACGTCGCATTCAAATTGAAACTCTTTTAAATAGGTTAAAAATGCTTCACTGAAAATGTTTTTGCTCCTTAAAAATGCAATATCTTCCTCGCTGAACTCTAACTGTTCAATATAGTCAATCAGCTGTTTTAAACCTGCCATAATTGCAAAACCGCCGTCGTCCGGCACTTTTCGAAAAAACATGTCGAAATAGGCAATTTCGTCCTTTAATCCATGCTCAAAATATCCGTTGGCCATGGTCAGTTCATAAAAGTCAGTGAGCAGGGTTAAATTTTCAATATTCATTTTAAAGACTCCCATCTAAGCTCTTTCGTTAAAAGCTTTCGTTTACAATTTTATTCATTTCGTTCCGCTTCAAATCAATTTGGCGGCAGAGCTGAAACTGGTTTCTCGCTCTGTCTAAATTATGGTTTCTGTATTTTGTTTTAAAATATGTATCCCCGTTTAAAAAGTCTGCCAAAAAGCGGATTCCGCACTCGTATGTCATAAGCTTTGCCGAAAACGCCAAAAGCTCTTTTTCCGCCGGTGTTATGGTGTTTTTCAGTTCCGAAGCAAACCCTTTGGTAAAGGCCTCAAACAGGTTTAAATCAAAAACCACCTTGTCAATGTCTGTTTCGTCCTCTGCGGCGGTGTTGGCGCCGAACCTGAGGGCGTCGCCAAAGTCATATAAAAGGGAGCCGGGCATTACCGTATCTAAATCAATTACGCAAATCCCCTCACCGGTTTTCTCATCAAACAAAACATTGTTCAGCTTGGTGTCGTTATGTGTTACGCGGCATGGAACGGCGCTTTCTGCAATTGCGCCGCAAACGATGCCCGCCTCAGGCACCTGCTTCATGGCATATTCTAATTCAGGTGCACACTCCTTCACCCTGCCGCAGCAATCGCTGTTAATTGCATCGTTTAATTGTTTCACACGGTTTGGTGTGTCGTGAAACTGTTGAATTGTTTCATAAAGCTGTTCCGCCGGAAAGTCCGCCAGCATGTTCTGGAACCGGCCAAAGGTTTTTGCCGCCTCATAAAATTGCGCCGGTTTTGAAACAGTTTCAACCGTAATGCTGTTTTCAATAAAACGATAAACCCGAAAACAGTCGCCGTCGCCGTCTTTAAAATAAGGAGCACCGTCTGCTGTTTTCAAGAAATGAAGCGTTCCCCTGTCTGCGTCGCCGTTTGACGTCTTAAGTTTTAAGCGAAGATGAGAGGTCACGCGAAAAATGTTGCTCATAACCTCATCCGGTTTTTTAAAAACCTCTGTATTAATCCGCTGCAACACACAGGGACGGCCGTCTTTTTCTGCACTGTAGGTGTCGTTAATGTGGCCTCCGCCAAAGGATATGCCCTCCGATTTAATTCCGAAGGCGCCGCAAATATCTGATAAATAACGTTCAATCATATTGAATAATCCTCTTCATTTTTTATAGAATTCATATAGTCCTCTACGTTTATCACCGTGCCCGAACGCCTTGAATGTTCTGCGGCAAAGGCAATATAGTGGTTTTTTAAGGAGCGTTCCACCGTGCAAATGTTTTTGCCGGCTTCCCCATTGGCAATGTAGTTATAAAATGCTTCCATAATTCCCTCGTCGCCGCCGCTGTGCCCTCCGGCCTGCCCCTCTCCGCCCATTGCGGCATAATCATATTCGGAAACGGATTTGTCCGCAAACGTATAAATTTGAATGGGCTTGTTGTCTTCTAAGCGCGCTTCAATTTCACCTTTCGTTCCCATAATGTGAATGGTTCGGCCTCCCTTGTTAAAGGCGCACATGGTAAACGAAACGGTAACGCCTCCGTCAAACAGCAGGTTCACCACCTGGTGGTCTACTACATTGTTATCGCACCGAAACACACATTTGCCATATTGTGTGGAAGATATTGCTTTTTTCACGTCATCGTCATTCGGGTTCACCATTTTTGTGCTGGCAGAACGGAACCAGTCGCTGTCGCTTTTTAAGTAAAGCTTCACAGCGTTATAGGGACAGGTTTCTCCCACAGGGCAGCCCTCAATGCAATAATCCGGCGCACCGTTGGGCGCATTTTTTTCAGTAAAATAAGTTAAGCTGCCAAAAGACTGCACCTGTCTGCATTCTGTTCCAATCAGCCACTGCAGAATATCCATGTCGTGACAGGATTTTTGCAGCAGCATAAACGAGCTTTTTGCCTCGTTTCCCCAGTTGCCGCGGACAAAGCTGTGGCTCTGATGTTCATTGCCAACACACTCAATTTGGGATATGGAAACAACCTCCCCAATTTTGCCGCTGTCGATAATCTCTTTCAAGGCAACAAAAAAAGGTGTAAACCGCAGAACGTGGCAGACCAAAATGCGTGAACCCATTTTTTCTGCAAGGCTGGTTATGGCCTCGCACTCCCTTGGCGTGGGAGCAATGGGTTTTTCCAGCAAAATATCGTAGCCCACACGAATTGCTTCCATGACAGGTTCAAAATGGTCCCTGTCCATGGTGGCAATAATCGCAACATCCGCAATTTTACCCTTTTCTAAAAGTGGTTTATAGTCTGTAAAACAAAGCCCGTTTGAAAGCGCGTGTTTTTTCTTAATATAATTTCTTCTGCTGTCTGCCGGCTCTGCCACGGCTACAAGTTCAAATTTATCTCGGTTTTCCGCAATAAAGTCTGTGTATGTAATTCCGCGCAGCCCGGCTCCAATCAGGATTGCTTTTAACTTTTTCATTTTCTCACCATCCAAAACAAACTAACTCAATTTTAACATAATTATCCTTATTTTACAATAAAATTAACAGATTTATTTAAAAAAATATTAAATTTTTGAAATTATGTTTCACATTGCTTTTATTTATGATATAATATTATAAACGCTAAGAGAATAAAACATATCTTTAAAGGAGGTTTTTTAAATGGATAATTTTTTCTCAGAAATCAAAAATACAGCCGATAAAGTGGCGAAAAAGTCCAGCGAGCTTGTAGAAATGTCGAAAGTGAAGCTCAGCATGGTAAACACGAAATCGGAAATTGGAACAAACTTTAAGGTTTTAGGCGAACTGGTTTACCTTTCTCAAAAAGACGGAGCTGAACCGGATACAAAAAAAATTGAAGAAACAATTGCAAAAATTAACGAGCTTTACGATCGTCTTGACGAGCTTTCTGAGGTTAGCTCAACATTAAAAAATGAAAAAATTTGTCCTAACTGCACGAAAAGCAACCCGGCTGACGCGCAGTTCTGCTCTGGCTGCGGCTATAAATTTACAAACAACGACCCAGATGATGACGATTTAAATGTGGAAGAAATTACTGAGGTCGATGTGGTTTAAAATTTTTTATTGACAAATGTGAAGAATTACCTTATAATATTATCTTGTAGGTTTTGTGAAATGTAGGTGGAAAAGTGAAAAGTGAACAGAATGAAGTGCCTATGGTTGTCATTAAGCGCCTACCTAGATATTACCGATATTTAGGCGAATTGATGAAACAAGGTGTGAACCGGATATCCTCTGCGGCGCTCAGCGAAAAAATGGGCGTTACGGCCTCTCAAATCAGACAGGATTTTAACTGTTTTGGCGGGTTCGGACAACAGGGTTACGGCTATAATGTTCCAAACCTATATGCTGAAATCGGAGAAATTTTAGGACTAAATCATGGATATTCTTTGATTATTATTGGCGCAGGAAATATGGGACATGCGCTGGTAAATTATGCAAATCTTGAAAAGCGCGGGTTTAAAGTAATCGGCATTTTTGACAATGATGCAAAAAAAATTGGAACCACAATTAAAGGTATTGTTGTCAGCGATATTTCGAAATTGGAAGATTTTTGTAAGCAAAATATCGTTGACATTGCTGCCCTGTCGCTGCCGCGGAGTGAAGTAAGGGACATTGCAAAACGTTTGATTTCTGCTGGCATTAAGGGACTTTGGAATTTTTCATATACAGAAATTGCGGTTCCAGACGACGTTGCTATAGAGAATGTGCATTTAAGCGACAGTTTAATGACATTATCCTACAAAATTACAAAGATAAACGAAAATTAAATAGAAAAGGTTTGAAAAACAAACCTTTTCATGCGTCTGTAGCTCAGTGGATAGAGCACCGGCCTCCGACGCCGGGTGCCGTAGGTTCAAATCCTATCAGGCGCACCAAGCTTTAAGGTCTCGAATTCAATGTTTCTTTGAGTTTGTGGCCTTTTCCTTTTCAATAATTTATAACCAAAATTAATTTAACGTTCGTGTCATTGTAAAAATGTATTAATCGGAATTCATATCACAATATTGCTTTTTCCGCGATACTTAACTTCAGCATCCCGCCGCGCACTGACCGCATCCCCGTAGTTTTTAAAATAGCCAATAAAAACGGTTTTATATTTGCCTACGCTGATTTCAACTTTCCATTTTCGGTTTCGCAGTATCCATTTTACACCCGGGATTTTTTTATCTACCGTGTCACTCCTCTTGATTTCTGGGAATTCAATATAACCTTTTGGATTACTATGAAATGTCTTGTCGCAAGCTCTGACAAAACGGCATATTTCAACAAATCTTGATAGTACAACACCAACCATGCTGGACGAGAGTTTATAAATCTTAGCAAGTTGTGTCCGTTCAAGCTCAGTTCCGTTATAAATGCTGGCAATCCATGTCTGAATTAAGCTTTTATCCCGGTCTAATTTTACACCTGCAAAGGCTGACTGAATAATATAGTCAAGATATGTCTGATCAATAAACTTTTTAATATTGCAATCGTTGCATTGAATAATATTATATTTATCAGTATCGCTTCCATTATCAATTACAGCATCTAATGAGGCAACGCTAAGGGCATTCTTAACTTTAAGATACCAATCATATCTAAGCCCTGCTTCTTGAAGTAAATAATTCAAATGTTTTTCAGAAACATTTGAATTGACTGCAATAATTCTTTTTGCCTCCACGTAATTGCGCCACTGATTGCTGCTAATTTTTATAACATTCAGTTTTTCAAACAGATTAGCCATTTCGTAGCGTATATACGCACAGATTGTATCAACAAATTCCTTTTGATTAAATTCCTTTGGCTCACGTTTATAATAAGCTTTTATTCCCTTCCAAAGTCCAATCAGCCCTACTTGACAAAGTTCATCTTTCATCTCAGGCTTCACTCGGTGGTATGTATGATTAATTATTTTATTGATATAAACCTTATATTCATTCATTAATTTCTCTATTTGTTCATCAGGTATTTTTATGCCATCCACCACCTTTCATTCGCCTTGTATATTCTTTCGCTACATACTGCCCGAAAGTGAGTTGGTTCTTCCTTGCGTTTTCACACACCTCGCGTAATGGAACGGGAACCATAACAAACAATTCTTTTATTGCTTTTTCACTCCGCAAACAGTTTCCACAGGATTTTGTATATCCGCTTTTCAGAGCATCGCCACGAATGTTTTTTTCGTTTCCGCAGTCACATTTGCAGTTCCATGTTGTTCGTCCGGGACCTTTGCTTTCGCCTTTACCTAAGACAACCAGTTTTCCGAATCGCTGACCTGTTATGTCATAGCCTTGATTTCTTGCCACTACAAACACTCCTTTATTTTGATTTTTCTCCACAAGAAGCTGCTACCTTAGCCAAATGTCCACACTCCGATGCCCTCAATGCTGGTTGTGTATCAAAGAATGGTGCTTCTAAGAAAAATATTCAGCAAAAAAGACTCACGCCGCCGTGAGTCTTTTTGCCGCTTCATAAATTTACAACTCTACATCTTCAAAAACCGGCTCCTCACCGATGTTACCAGTCTCATACCAAAGATTCACCCCCACAATACGCTTGCGGGCACGCTTCTTATACGTTCCGCTTTGCCACTCCACAAGCACAATATCACCAAGTGTGTAATCACACTCATTACGTTTGTACCCATCCTCATTTCCAAAGCGCACACCTACGGTTTTGCCTTGTATACCATCAGTAATTCGTGCGTTGTTAAGTTCCAAAAACGCCTCGCTTTCACTGCCGCCGGACAATAGACTTTCCCACCGCAAAATGTTAATTACAGGTGAACTCTTTGAAATTTTAACCCAAAACGGATCTGTTTTATCTGCCTTTTTTAATATACCGGTTTTATTGTCGCACACAACAAAATCACCGGGATAGAGTCTAACGCCGAACTTAACATAAGAAGTATACGTTGAATTTTGCTTGAATCTTACTTTCCAGCACTTGGCAAAGTTACTTGGAATGGGATTTGCAGCAGTACCGTTGGTAATTGATGTACCCGATATTGTGTTGCCATCAGAATCTAATAAAAGATTTACTTGCGGATCCCACTCACCCATATTTTGATATTTTTGTTTGTACCAGCCGTCAGTGCATAGATTCAACGAATCACTGTCCATCACAACATCATACGCGTTGCGGTTAACGGTAGAAATTACAAGGGGGTTATTTTTATTACCATTTCGTATCTGAAATATCCACTCTTTTTCAGCGAAATTGAACCGCATTTCATGTCCCAACCCCTGTTGTTTCAAACATTCCTGCACAAACGAAAATGTTTCGCACTTTTCAGTGCGTTCCACAGTAATTGATGGAAGCAATGGAATAGAGTCGCCTCTGATTACTGGCGAATCAAAAAAAGCCTCCTGCACTTTGGTGTATACCAACTGGTCTGCCGCGCCGTTCGTTGCGTCAAATGCATCGGTCACACGCTTTGTCAGCAGCCAATTGCAAGTGCGTCCAAATACCGCCAAGTCATCACCCAGCTTTTTCCCTGTGATAATCGCCGATAACTCTCCTTGTACCACAACAAGATAGTCGCTATCCATAACAACAGGCAGCGTATCGCTCCCGAGGTCAAAGTGGGCTTCGAAAGTGCCAATATCGTTATAGCAAATATTCCAGTTACTACTTAAAAATTGATTTTCTACATGAATTAACTTAAAGTTAAAATCATAAAATCGAATATCAGGTATCGTTGTGTTCATCCAATCACCGCCTCCACATATTTATTAGAGAATTCACACTCTACCGAACATGAATTGGATAAATAGTTTTCTACCTTAATAAGATTCTGCCCCGTCTGAAGCCAAAAATCGCTCAAAAAGCTGGTTGGCGCAAGGTAGTGGATCAAGTTCTGCTTATCTTGACTGACAATGATGCGTTTCGGAATATCGATTATAATCTCAGTCACATTTTCGGCTTCCTGGAGGTTTAACAGAATATCCTGTTTTGTGGAACGGTTATGAATCACAAGCGTTCCGGTTTCACCGTCAATACCGGTATATGTGCCGCCCTGCATATGAATTCTGATAATTGGTTCGGTGTTTACATCGCCAACATTAATTATATTTGTCTCTGTTATACGGCGCGAAAACAAACAGGGCAGTTTAAAAGATTTCATTTCAATCGGCTCCGATTTCATCACTCCGTTATCAAGATACCATCTTGTGCCGTTTCCAATCAGGTTTTCACACTTGAATATGGGGATAATTTGCATTTGCTGATCTTCAAAATACGGATAATCGCACACAAACTGCATAGCAAATACGGTGTAACCGCCATATCGTTCCCCCTGTGCTGCTTCCACACAGCGTGCATCAATTTTTCGTGTTCTGCGTCCGTCACGAATCAAGAGTGTGCCCGGTTCGTTCAGAATTTTAAGCGCTTTAGAAATTTCCCATTGATTGCTGCGAGCTGCGCCATAACTGCTTGCAATCGAATTAACATCACACTGAATAGAAATGGTTCTTGCTCCCACTGTTTCAGATAAAGTCTTCTGTCCTACACTTGACGGATATGCGGCTGTATGAAAGCTTTTACCGGAAAGGCCAAGCCCGTCTATCTCAAGAATCCGCCACGGAAAATGGCCGCTTCCACCGTTAAAATCTAGTTTCCCATTTTCGTTTTGGTATGTAATATATAACATTATTTTCTCACTCCTTTACCTTGTCGCAAACAGCATTCGCTGCATGGTCATTTGATTTTTAATGGCATCCGCTGTTGCTTTTGGTGAATAACCGTTGCTTTGAATGGTATAATTATAACTTTGATTGTTGTTTGTTGTGTTGCTAATGCCAGCATTTGCGCGGATCGCTGCAAGTTGTCCGCTTGCAGTAAACTGCGCAGTCAAAACATCTTGTGCTTTGGCAAGTTGTGCCTTTACAAAATCCATAGAGGGACGCAGTTTTTCTTTGAGTGTCGCAAAATCAATTGATTGGGTATCCACCTCCGGTTCAACATTAAGGTCAGTGGAAGAAACAATGTCGGCCATATTCTGCATTGCTGCGGAAACTTCATCTGTATGATTGCTAATGCCTTCCGCAATTCCTAAAGCGAGATTTTTGCCCACCTGATCGCGCATCACTTTTGATGGTGATGCAATGCCAAATATTCCTTTGATTCCGTTCAATATACTTGTTCCAAAACCTTTGATTTTGTCCAGCACCCACCCGGCGGCATTGTTAATTCCATTCCATATGCCTTTTACAACATTTGTTCCTATCTCAAGCATTTTGCCGGGAAGCTCCGAGAAAAATCCTGTGATTGATGAAACAATCCCCGGAATAGCTTCCGTTACTGTTGAACGCAGGTTTCCACACCATTCTACTGCTTTTTTCACTACATCACTTAAAAATTCCCAAATTCTTCCAGGTAGTTCAGCAAAGAAATTTACCATTTGGTTTAAAAATTCGCCTATTTTTCCGGGAAGCTCTGAAAACCATGTAATCATGTTGTTAATAACTTCAGGCAGCGTTTCTGTAAAGAATGCTACAATTGCATCCCAGCAAGCTGAAAAAAACTGTCCGACACTTTCCCATAGGCCTGATAAAAAGTCACCAAATCCTGAGAAAAAATCCATCACGCCTTGCACCGCTGCCGGAATGGTTTCCGTAAAAAATGCAACGATCGCTTCCCAACAGGCAGAGAAAAACTGGCTGACAGGCTCCCAAAGGGTAGCCATGAATGCACCGAACTCAACTAATTTATCCCAAAGCCATTGGATGGCATTGGGTATGGTCTCGGTGAAAAATAATACAATTGCGTCCCAGCAGGCGACAAAAAACTGACCGATGGGCTCCCAAAGACTGGCCATAAACTCTCCAAAGAGAGCAAACTGCTCCATCACCCATTGAACAGCAGCGGGTATTGTTTCAGTAAAGAACACCACGATGGCATTCCAGCAGGCGAAGAAACCTTCTGATATCGCTGCCCATACACCGGCAAAGAACTCGCAAATAGCTCCCCAGTTTTCTACAATTAAAGTAACCGATAGAACAACCGCTGCCACTATCGCTGTTATAAGTGCCGCTACTCCGGCCGTTAATCCAGCAGAAACTAATGTCGCCGCTAATCCGACTAATCCTATTAAGGCACCTCCTATCTCTGCCATTGTTCCTATAAAATCCTTTAATGGGTCAGGCTTAAATGCCTCTACTAAAATGTCCCTTATTTCTTTCAACGGGTCAAGCAACTCATTGAAAGAACCTTTTATTTCATTGACAAGATTGGCTATTTCTGATAAACTAGTATCAGCAATTTCAATTGTTAAGACTTCAGATGACATAAGATTACCTCCTTATTAATATAATTTATTTGAAAGATGGTGGATTAGATGAAAACATTCTTGTTTATAGTATTAAAAATATTTTTAATACTGATGCTTATTTTTTTGCTCTTAGCATCCATTCCTGTTCCAATTTTGCTTTTACCTACGGTGTCGCTCTATGGTCCAATCATATACTTATGGATATTTTATAAGAAGATTAAAAGCCTTCCCATTTTATCTAAAAACGCAAAAGTAATTTCTAAGACCAGAGGACTTGCAAATTTTCATATAACTTTTGAGTTTGCGGATGGTACCAGAAAAACATTGCGAACGACACTTCCATTATACGGAAGCATGCTTGAAGGCGAAAATGGAACCGTTTTCTATAAAGAGTATAAAAAATTTTTTCGACTTATAGATTTCCAAAGAAACAATGCATAACTCATATATCCTTGCTCCTGGCAGTTCCCCCAAATCGAAAAACTGACTAAACTCCATCGATCCGGCGTGTTACCCTATGACGAATTCCAAAGTAAAAAAACGGGATTGTTAAATCGGCTCAGATTCCTTACCCCAAAACACAAGAACCGTTCGCCTGTCTGCGCAGACAGATGAACGGTTTCTGTTTTTTATTCTGCCTTCTTTTTCGCCCTTTTTAGTACACGGTTATCTGTATTTGGCAATAGCGTTTTTAATGTCTCGCTGTAATCATTCATTATTTCAATGAGCAACTTAAATGCTTTCACGCATAGATCAACGCTTTGTAGATCCCCAAACATTTTTTTACTCGTCCCTTTACCAAAAATGCCGTCAAATGTTTCAAAGAAAATTGCACAGACTGTTTTCATAATTTTAGATGCCTTACCCTCTGTAGGTACGTCTTTAATTTTGTTCTTATAATTTTCGGCTGCTGTCTCATACTTTTCTACAAAAGCAATTTCTGTGGGGTCAAACTCCACTTCAAAATTTCCAAATTTAAATATACTCATTTTTCAAACCTCTTTCTTCTTTTTTATTAAAACATTGCCGCAAACGCATCTATCATAGCGGCTTCTTTTTCTTCCTCACTCCGCGAGTCTGGAAGACGGTAAATTTGCTTCATTTTGCGATAAAATGCCTTTTGTTCCTTATCTTTAATGGTTGACAAGTCAACAGCACGATACTCCATAATTTTACAAATTTTATTTTTATCGGTTAAGCCAGAAAACAACGCGTTAAATTTCCACCAATGCATATCGGTTGTTTGTAAGTCAATACCATATTGCGCTTGAAAGGCAGCATAAATTAGTCCTGCATCATAATTAAAACTGTATACTCGATTATGCCATCCTGCAGACTTATGCCCTGACTCTAGTGCTGCAGAAGTATTTTCAATTTTATCACTGCCATTGCATTGATAAAATTCAACAACAGCGCGTACAGCTTCATTGACATTGCCCGGAACGCCGTCAACAAAACATAGATAAAGACATTTAACAATTCGCTCCTGCAATTCCGCGCTGTCCCAAAACAGATAATTCTCAAATTGAATCCAAGTACGAAAATCGCTGTGGATTTTGTGTTTTACTCCGTCAACATCCAGATGTTCCGGCATATCGTCTAAAAGTATATTCACACTGTTCGCACCCCTCAGTTCATATGGTTAAGGCGGACGTTTCCGCCCGCCCCATCTAAAATTATGTTACTCTGCCTCTTCAAATGTACAGGTTTGCCAGTTATCAGTGGATTTCGCTAAACCTGCAATGCGCTCCCCTTTCACCTTTAAGGTTCCGGTGTAAGTATAAGCGTCAACGCTGCCTCCCTCAGTGTCAGCAATCACTACGAATTCACGTTTCGCCGCGGTAAAACCTGCTGCAGCATCTCCGGATGTCAGATCAACAAAGATGATTTCACGAACTGCATCATCTAAAACAAGCTCATCATTGTGAATCTTGATGATATCGTTGTGCACTGCGTTACCCTTATGCTGGTCAAAACCATACGAGAAAGACGGCGAATAGCCAACAACATCACTCTGCTCAAAGGGTTCGTCCACATAGCGTCTTGTATACTCTATGGGATTCTTCGCGCCCGTCATATCGGTGAAGCCTTTCATTCTGTTGTAAGTAACCGTTCCTTCTGCGTCTTTTATGCCATAAAAGGCAAGCTTGTCATTCCTTTTTACTGTTC
>NZ_JAXUNN010000018.1:0-33583 GCF_037235575.1 Congzhengia sp.
TTCTCCGGATCTACATAAATAATTTCATCATATATCGTTTTTGTAAACTCCTTTGCGGCTCTTACAGGTGCAAAAGACTGTGCGTCCCAAAGGAAAACTTTCGATTTTTCTGCCAGCAAATCGTTCGCAATGCTCAGTTTTATTTCGCTGGTTCTCTGCGCCTGCACCGTTTCCTGCGTATTGTTAATGGACAACAGCTTTCCATCGTCATCGTAAAGTGCGATGCTTGCCAACACGTTGCGGCTGGCTTCTCCGCCTTGATATGTGACCGTCGCGTCAAGCGTTTCCATTTCATCTACCCAGATGGACGTGTCGTAATTTGCGCGAATTATTTCTTTTTCGTCAAATTGAGAATTACTGAGATACACTTCCTTGGCCGAACCTGCTAAGCCCCATGCATCCACTGCAACATATTCCGCTTTATAAGTGCCCTCGACGCTCTCAGGCGAGTAATATTTTACGGTTTCGCCATTATTTAAAAAGCCGCTTTTTACAATTACAAATCCATTGCCATAAGGAGCTAAGATACGATACCATGCCCCAACAGAATTCAGATAGCCGTTAACAGATAGAATAACGGCAGAATTCTCAAAAGAATCCCCATAGAACTGTGTATTTACATCAACCTCATAGGAATTCGGCACTTCTTCAATGACAAGTTCATCCACACAGTAATCTAAAACATCCGTTGCCTTGTTTCCAACTCTAAAATAAATGGTTGGCAGACCTACGTCCGTGGTAGCTGCGGTACATTGATAAATAAACTCGTGTTTTGTCCAAGTGGATTGAATGGTCGGATGCTGCGAATCCGAGGGCTGTGCATATAAAGGGGCCGCGGGGTCGGTTCTTCTGCTTCTATCAATCGCCAGCTGAATTACTAAACCTTCCGTCGTTTCGTCATTTGCTTTGGCCCAAAAAGACACCTTATATTTTCTTCCGACTCTTAAATCAGCATCCTGGCTGACATTTGCCCAGGTTCTTCCGTTGGCAACAACATGAAGAGAACCTTTTGTGCCTGCGGCGCCCTCTCCAACAGAAATAGTTACAGCTCTTTTGTTGTAGCTTAAATTATTTATTTCTTCCTGCGTATCAAAGGAGGAATATTGAACAAGGTTCCCCTCTTTCACAACAGTGCTGTCAAACTCAGGCGTTATCAGAATTTCATCGAGGAAATAGGCAGAAGTGCTCACAGAGAAAAATTCCAGATATCCAATGCCCACCGAACCAGATTCGCCGGAAAAGGAACCAGTAATCTTTTTCCAACCGTCCGGTGCAGCCTTGGTGTTCATTATCACTTCCTGGGAGGAATACGTTCCACTTTCCATCTTGCTCCAAATTTTCACTCGAATATTCGATAAGTTTATATCTTTTGTCAAGAGACTCATTTGATATTGAATGCCGCTCTTGGCGCCAAATAAGACATAAACACTGTGACTGCCGGAGGAGGGCGTAACCAGCAGAGCACCTGAACTAATTCCCCGATTTGCATGGTCAACAGATATACGCGCACCGTTTACAGCAACGCTTTCCGGAAGTGTTTCGGTTTCGAAATCTTCTGTCACTGCCTGGGGATAGGACCTCTGTTCATCAAACGGATTGCCGGCGGCAGATACCGCAAATGAACCGGCCAGCGGGCCCGTGCTGGCCAATAGGAAAGACAGCACAATTGAGAATAACTTTTTCACCTTGCTATTCAACACCTTTCTTTATGTTTGAGGTTTCGCTGCGCTTTCATAGCGCAGCGAAACCTCTTTTGAAACGATTAAACTACGTTTACTTTACACTCAAACACGCGTTCAATTCCATTCTCAACAAAAACAAGCTCAATTTTTGCCGTTCCCACAGACACGCCCGTAATGATTCCATTTGTGTTCACCGTTGCAATTTCTGGATTTTTTGACCTATACACACAGGTGAGTCCAGTTGCATCATAAAACAGTTTTTTGCTTGTGGTTGGCACGAAATTAATTCCTGCCGTGCTTCCCTGCTCCACTGTGATTTCTTCGGCTGTGTAAACCTCCTGAAGGCCAAACCTGAAGTTATCGCGGTAATTTTCCCGGATACCGGATTCCGAGATCAAAGTCCGCGCTTCCTGAGGCCAATCGGCATTGGGATAATACAGAGGCTCTTCAAAATCAATATCTGTTCCGTTATTCAGTTTCGCTGTTGTTGTGCTATAGTTGTTGGAATAGTGGATATTATTAATGGTATTAATATGGATATGTGTCCACCTAGCAACAATGGAATCGCTTCCCTCCTCGGCGCTGCCCTTGCCATACCAAAGCGGATGCTCTGTTTGGTCTACCACATTATCTTTAATGAGCCAATAGGAGGAACCCTCGTCCGGGTATAGAACGCCATACCGGTTTCCGATGTCATAACAATAATTTCCACACATTTCGTTCATATTTTCCAGCGAGCCGCCGGTATGCCCCAAGGTGTAAATGCCACCACCGTCATATATTTTCGTGTTTAAAATTTTGTGGAGGTAGTTATTGTTAATATGCAGGTTCAAAGTGCCGGACTCTGCCGTGCTGCCCCAGCCCCAGCCGGTGTGAACGGCGGAATAGCTGGTGTTGTAAACCTCGTTGTTGCAGATATTCATGTTTTTCGGGTAGGCCGCGGATATTGCCGCGCCGCCCCTGAATTCAACAGAAATATCATGGATATAGTTATCTGTAACGTTGTTGTTAATTTGATAATATTTTGCATCATGGGGCGCCCGTGCATAAGTCCAAGTCGGTTCGCCCACAAAAACTGCGCCGCCGGAAGTATCGTAAACTTCGTTTCCAACAAAATCACAGTTTTGAATGGCTTCCATCATCTTTACACCTGTCTGACCAATTTTGGAAAAATCGCAATTGTAGAAATCTACATTATGAACGTTTTTCAGTTCAACCGCGCCGGGAATAAAGCCAGTTCGGGTTGCAGTTGTCGGGTTGTTGTTCTGGTTGTCTACATAGCCGTAACCGTTTGCATCATTCCATGTGGAATATTCAAAAGATATTCCGCGGAAAGTGATGTTTTTCACGGGATTTTCTGCCGTTCCTGTAAGCGACATGATACGCTCTGCAACCGGCATGGTAACCTTAGCCGTGGCCATGTTTTCATAGGCCCTGGGTTTATAATATAAATACCCGTCATATTTATCAAGATAAAACTCGCCCTCGCTGTCTAACAGCTCATAGGCGTTTTCATAATATTCTGGAACGGTGGGAACGCAGTTACCCTTGTTCATCAGCCTCGTCCAGGGGTCGGCGTTTAATGTGAGCGTAACAACACCTGTGGACGGATCCAGTTCTGCCGACTGAACACAGCACCGCGGATTAGTCCAGTTCTCATAAAACACCATTTCCACATCCTGCAAATGCTCATAGGTTAAAAATGACGTATCTGTTGTCGTAAGCCCTGCTCCGCCTTTTCCTAAATTCACAGCGTTTGCAAGCCTGCCTTCACTTCTGGCGCGAATTGCCCGTACGCCATTGACATAAAGCTGTCTGGAATCCACATCCGTTCCAACGCTGGCACGGTATATGTTTTTATTCGCATCAAACAGTTCAAAACCCGTAATTTCCTGCCCGCCAGTGATTTTCGCTTCACCCGGCTTATAAGAAATGTAGAAAATGTTCACATTGCTTGAGCTGTCGTCGCCTGTTAGGGCAAACTCGCCGCCTGCCACACTGTATTCGCCGGGCATGAGGATTGCATAAACATCACCAGTGAACCCAGCCGCTATTTTATCGTTTATCATCGACTTTGCTTTCGAAAGCGTTCCCACCGGCGCGCTGAACGTTCCAGCGTTTAAATCATCTCCGTTTTCGGGATCAATAAAGATTTTATCTGCCGATGTAAGCTTTTCAATCTCTTTGGGCTGTCGGATATTTGTTGTGGAGTTCGGCTCCCAAACAAATAATTTTGCCGACTGTGCGCCCGTTTCATTGGTTTTGCTGATGTGAACCACAGTCGTTGCCTCTGCCGCAACAGAGCTTGCTTGTTCCGACACTGAAAGCTGATTGCCGCTTGCGTCGTAAAACGCCAGTCCCACCGTAAATTCACGCGGGTCTGAGCCGCCCTGGAATGTGACGGTTGCGTCAAGCGACGCCATATCGTCCGTCCAGATGGAGGTGTCAAAGTCTGCAATAATTCTTTCCTGCCGCTTAATATAATCCGCCATGCATGCCATTTCATTTGTCGCTCCAATAACACCATATGGGTCCGCTGCGTTGTACTGCAGTTTTAATCCGTCAGGAGCAGCACTTTCAAAATCAAACTGTGCTGTTTCATTGACGCTTAGATACCCACTGTCAATGATTGCATAATCTTCCCCAAAGGGTGCCATTAACCGGTAATAAGCGCCGACGGCATTTCCTTTTTTCGCAAAGCTGAATTTTGCCACGTTGTTCGAAAATTCATTTAAAACAAAGTTTGGCTGTGCATCGATCGAATAAGAATTTTCAATTTCGACGATGGAAAGTTCATCAATAACATAATGGAACGTTTCCGTGCTGGCACTTCCAATTCTAAAGTATATCTTTGGAACAGAGGTGTCTGTGGTTGCCGTCATGTCCTGATAAAGAATGGTATATTTCACCCAATCTGCAGTTAAAAGCTTGTTGTCATTGTCCCGCAAATGCTGATACTGCGGAGCAGCCGGGTCTGTGCGTTGGCCTCTGTCTAAAATAAAATCAATGGTTTTTCCAACCGTCTCTGAATCCAGTGCCTTTGCCCAGAAAGAGATTTCATACTTTCTGCCAAATCTGATGGCCGCAGAATTTGACACGTTTCCCCAGCTTCTGCCGGTTCCCACAACTTCCATGGCTCCTGCCGTTCCGTTGGCGGCGTCAGTTGTTATGCCAACCTGCACAGCCGATGGTGAATATGACCAGCCTACTAAGTCGTCCTGTGTATTAAATCCGCCGGAGGGCACCAAATTGTCTTTTGTTACGGCTTCACCGCTGAATTTGGGTATAATAAGTAGTTCATCAAACTGATGTTCTCCTGCGCCTACTTTTATCGCGATAAACCCGTTTTCACCAATTGCTTCTGCCTGACCCGAATCATCTTTTCCTGTGCCGTCTGAGGTGTAGGTTCCGCTAAACCGCGTCCAGCCATCTCCCTGAACAACAGCCTTTGTCGCCACCGTGTTCGACAGATATTCACCCGTATCACTTTTTCCATAGACAGCAAAAGACAACTCTTCAACACTACTGTCTGCCAGTACACTGATGTCGTAAGACATTCCTGTCTTGGCTCTGAATTTCACACACAAATCCCCATCGGCTGTAGAAACGGTTTTCAGTACGCCCCGACTCATTCCCCGTTGTGTAGTTGTTTGAGATAAAGCAAGTGTTTTGGAATCGACAGTATCCGGCAGAGTGTCTTCAAAATCTAAAGCCACAAGTTCCGGATATGTTCCGCTTTCATCAAAGGGATTAACCGCAGTCAGTTTATCAGAAATTTTAAGGTCTGCCAACAGAAGTGCATGATTCGCCGAAATGTTTAATCTCGGCATTCTGTAATGTGCGCCCTCATAATTCCAAACATAATTACATTCAAAATATTTCCAGTCGGAAGACACGTCACCTGCCGCGCCAAACACAGCATCGTTTGTGTTTTCCCAGACTGTGCCGTTGTAATATTGATAATTCCATGCCGACGGCGGCATGTTTGCCTGTGTGTTTTTACTGGTCAGCCTGTCGTAATAATCGTCATAAATCAGAGTTTCTGAGCTGCTTCCATCAGGTTTTGTAAACAGCTCCAATTTATCAAAGGTATGAGTTTTTGTTGTAACAATACTGCCGCCGTATAAATAAAACGGTATGTCGCCCTGACTCTCGGTGGAGTTTCCGTAACCGTAATACCCTAAGGTGTTAGCAGCGGTAACAGTATTGTCCAGTACCGTTCCCTTTATGCTCCGGTCAAGAGCAACTTTTAAGGAATCACCCGCCGTGCCCTTATACCAAAACGATAGCTTATAAAGCCTGTTGTTTTCAATGTCCACAGGTCGCTCAAAACATTGACCCTGTGGGACGTTCACGGTTTTTCCCAGTGTCTCGTCCGTAATCTCGGCACCATTATTCAAAGATGAAAGAAAGTCTGCGCTGGAAACAATATTTCCGTTATATGCGACTTGCAATGCCGTGTTTTCCGCGTTGTCCATATCATATACATTTTCCAGCTCAACGACAGATATGTTATCAATCCAAAACTTATAGTCGCTCATCTGATAAGTCTGCGTATCGCCGTTTTCATCTGTATAGGTATAGGTGCAGTTGGCAGGCTGTGCAGGCATCGTAGTCTGCCTGAAATCGATTAAATAGTGATAGTCTGCTTCACCTGTTCGCCCCAGCATATAGTCGGCTTCCCGGTAGTAGATAAACTCATATTTCTGCCACTGTGTTGAAAGCGGCTGCTCCATACCAATTTCCTCATAACAATGCTGCAGCCGCACTGCGCGTGAAGATGACACACGTTCAATAATAAAATCAAACGATGCGTCGCTTCCTTTACCCGGATTGCCCGCCCGAACTGCCGCTGCAGTGTCTACCACAGCCTGAGAGCCTTTTGCCCAAAAGGTTATTTTGTAGGGCCGGTTATACCAAATCATTTTGCTTCTGTCCGACACATTGGCGGCAATTTGAAAATAATTCGCCCCAGCGGTTTTGGTAACTTCCAAGCCGGTATGGGAATCTGTCTTGTTTTCAGACGGTACGTCTGTTGTCAGCGCCGCCGTACCCATCGAGCTCCAGATTCCGTTTCCCTCTGTTTCCCAGTCGTCCGTGTCAAAGCTGTTATAAAAAATTTCACTATCCTTTTGAACCGGCACTAATTGGAACTCGTCCAGCAGAAAATCATAAGAGCTGTTTACGTCCCCATTGATGAAGTTCCCGGCATTGCGCATATCGTGCGGGTTTTTGCCAAACCTTAAAAATACGTTGAATTTGTTTTCACCAAGCGGCAAATACCCAGTTGATGAAACAACGCCGTCATAGCGGAACGTGTAAGTCACTTTTGTCCACTGGTCAGAGCAGGTCCCATCACTATTTTTAAGTCCTGCATTCTCCGCTTTTACCGTATACAGGTTAAACGGATAGCGGATTGTGGTTGTTGGCGTGGTTCTTTGTGGATCGCTGTATACGTTTGAAATAGAACCGCTGTAGTATACAAACAAATGTATGTCCGGCGCATATAAAGTTTCTGCATTGGTAAATTTAATGTAAAAGCTTGCTTCATAGGTTGTACCTTTGTTCAAAACAACATTTTTTACCCCGGAACTTGGCACACCGGATAACGACGCCGCCAGCGAGCCTGTTCCGCCGTTTGCGCCCTCTTCGTTGAAGGTTCCAGAAAGCGCCAAATTCGTGTCTGAAATTTCATCTGCGCTGTCAAATGGAAAATGAAACCCCTCAGCATTGACACCAGCAGTTGCCGTAAGACGAAAGCCCATCGAACATCCGAAAACCAATATAACTGATAAAAGCAGAGCCGCGTATTTTTTCATAATTTATCCCTCTCTCATAAATAGTCAAATTGTTATGTCAATTTACAATCACTTTTACTGTATGTTCTCTTATTAAATTGTTTTCCACAGCAGTTATTGTTACCTCTGTTTCCCCCTTTTCCATAGCATAAATTTTTCCGTTTCTAAATGCCAAAATGCCGTCGTTTTTTATTTGCGCATAACTGTCAAATTTTGCTGAATTGTAAAACTTGGCTTTTGACGTTGTTGGCGTGACGTTTAGCCGAATCTCACCCCCCACATATGTAGAAATGTTTCCGGAATCGTAAAATTCCTCCAGCCGCTCAGAAAAACAATCTTCAAACTGAGGCTGTATTCCCGACCGGTCAATAATCTGCAGTGCTTCGTCCGGCCAGTTTGCTTGTGCATAAATTTTTGGCGGCTGATAAGAAATGCTTGTGCCGCTGTTTTGCATGTTGCCTGTTGTACTATAATTGTTGTTATAATAAATATGGTTAATAGAAGACGTATGAATGTGCGTCCAGCGCGACCGCGCGGAGCCTCCGCCGTAATACCATATGGGCTGTTTCGACAAATCCACAACATTATTGGAAATTTCCCAATAGGACGAGCCTTCGTCGGGATATAGCGCGCCAAATGGTTTTCTGATATCTTCAACATAATTTTCCGTAAGTTTGTTTAAATTGTCAACCGAACCGCCGGTGTGCCCAAGCATATACACTGCGCCGCCGTCATAAATTTCGTCGTTTAATATTTTGTGAATATAATTGTTAGAAATGACGAAGTTTTTAGTTGCCGAGGGCGTTAACGTGCCCCAGCCCCAGCCGGTGTGAATTCCGCTGTATCCTGTGTTGTAAATTTCATTGTTTCCAATTCTTGTATCAATCGGAAAGCCTGCGCTCACCGCAGCACAGCTTTTTATGTCCTCAGCAATGTCATGAATAAAGTTATTTTCTACTTGTACGTTTTTTACGCTTAAACTTACGTTATCCGGATTTCTTTCTAAATCCGTGACGCCGCCCACAGAAAGGGCGCCTGCAGAAAGGTCACAAAACTCATTTCCTGAAATTGTGCAGTTTCGGACACCATTAATCATTTTCAGCGCCGTTCTTCCCAGTTTACTGAATTTGCAGTTATAAAAATTCACGTTTTCCGTGTTTTTCAGCTCGATTACGCCTTCCATAGGAGCATTATTTGAGCCGTTTCGATAATATTCGTTTTGGTTAATGCAAAGCCCGCCGTTGGTGCTTGGAAACATCCAGGTAGACTGTGTAAATTCCAACCCCCGAAAATCAATGTTTTTAATTGGAGAAGATACAGAGCTTAATTTCATAAAATCTTCTTTCACAGGCATTGTAAACCGTGTTTTCTTCATATCTTCAAAAGCCCTGGGTTTATAATAAAGATAACCCTCGTGTGTGTCTAAATACCACTCTCCGCCCTCGTCTATGAATTCATATGCGTTCTCCATATAGGTTGGTTTCGCAGAGCTAAAATAATTTTTGGTTGTAAGCTGCTTCCACACTTCATCCGACATGTTGAACTGAATGGTACCGCCCCCCAAATCCTTTACGGACGTCACCATGCACCTGTCGTGCATCCAATTATTTTCAAACGCAAATTCTAAATCTTCAATATGCTTAAAATTTAAAAACTCTGATTCCTGCGCTGTCGCAACACCGTCTTTATATTCATATCCGGCAGGAGGTTCGTCCCGTCTTGCCCGCACGCAGCGAATGCCGTCAGCAAAAAGCTGACGCGAGTTTATATCCGTTCCCACCTCGGCGCGGTAAATATCTTTGTTCTCATCCCAAAGTGTAAAGCCTGTGATATCAACAGCGCCAGTTAAAACCGCCTTTTGTGTTTCCAACGCCGTAAACACAACCTGGTACCTGTTGCTCAACAAGTCTTTTGGTTCAAGCTTAAGCACATCATCCATAAAATACTCGCCGTTTTTTAAAATAAAGTAGATTGTGTCGTCGTTAGGCCCTAACTTGTCCTGATTGGTCCTAAGACTATACACAGCCTTTTTCAATGTCTTAATGGGAGACTGAAACGTACCGTCGTTTGTGTCGCTTCCCTTTTCTGGGTCTAAATATATTATCAATGCATTTTTTATTTTTTCAATGGTTTTTGCTTCTCTTAACGGCTTCTGGCTGGCACTGTCCCACACCATAAGCTTTGCCGAATCCGCCAGTTTTGCTCTGCCGGCCGAAAGGTTAAATGAGGAGATGCTCCCTTTTGGCGAAGGCTTTGTCTCCGACGCAACAGAAACCAGCCTTCCTTTCTCATCATACAACGCTAGGCTGCAATTTACGTTTTTGCCAAAATCATAAAATTCAGCGGTTACAGTGGCGGAAAGAGAGTCGATATCTTCTGGCCACACCTCCTGAACAAAATTTGCCGTTATTTGATTTTCTTTTTCATATTTATCATTTATATCAAAATTATCCGCCGTCAATTTCACAAAATCTGCGGCAAAGCAAGTCATATGTAATGTTATCCCCAAAATAAAAATAAGTACTGAAATTCGTTTATTTACCATGAACGCAGCTCCCTGTTTGTTAAATTTAAATTTCATTTAAAACATTCACTTTATTTTAACATAATTCACGATTTAAGTCAACTAATAAAAAAATGTTTTGTAACATATAAACAAAAATAAAGCAGGCCCGAGCATTTGGACCTGCTTTCATCGTATTGAGCTATTTTACTGAAACAACAGTATATCCGGCATCTTCCACTGCCGCTTTAATTTGTTCTTCCGTAATGTTTTCGCTGCTTGTAACATAAGCGGTTTTCTTTTCCAGATCTACCTTTGCGCTCACACCATCAATTGCATTCAGTGCCTGTTCCACTCTTCCTGAGCAATGTGAGCAGGACATTCCTTCAATTTTTACTTCCATTTTTACTTTACTCCTTTCTTCCTTTTTGTCTTCTTTTTTATCTTCAAGTTGTGCTTTTTCCGGCTTAAAATTGCGAAGTCGCAATGCGTTTAACACAACGCATACACTGCTTAGGCTCATTGCTGCAGCGGCAAACATCGGACTCAGCTTAAAGTGAAACAACGGGTAAAACACACCTGCGGCGATGGGAATTCCAATTACATTATAAATAAATGCCCAAAACAGGTTTTCTTTTATGTTTAGCAACACCTTTTTACTCAGCCGCACAGCAGATGCCACATCCATTAAATCGTTTCGTACCAGAACAATGTCTGCGCTGTCTATTGCAACGTCTGTTCCGGCGCCGATCGCAATGCCCACATCAGCTCTTGCCAGGGCAGGCGCATCGTTAATTCCGTCGCCCACCATTGCCGTTTTTGCACCGTTTTCCTGAATAGCGCGAATTTTGCTTTCCTTGTCCTCTGGCAAAACCTCTGCCATTACCTGTGTAATACCAATGCTGCCTGCCACAGCGGCGGCTGTTTTTTGATTGTCCCCGGTGAGCATCATAACGTTGATGTTCATGTCTTTCAATCTCCGCACCGCATCTTGACTTGAGGGCTTTACCTTGTCCGCCACGGCGAATAGTCCAATTACACTTTTAGAATCTGCAACTAAAATGGGCGTTTTCCCTTCACTTGCAAACGCTTCCAGTTCTGGCGCAAACAAGCTGGTGTCCAACCCCACATCCTGCATTAACTTTAAATTTCCGGCGTAATACATTTCGTCGCCGACGCTGCCCTTTACGCCTTTTCCGTGTAAGGCTTCAAACTCAGTTACCTCCATAAGCTCTGTATCAAACCGGTTGGCATAGTCCGCAATGGCCACAGAGAGAGGATGTTCACTTTGCTTTTCCAACGAATAGGCAATTTTTAGAAGCAACTCCGTGTCGCGATTTGCGGCACGCATATCTGTTACCGAGGGTTTTCCTTCCGTTATGGTTCCTGTTTTGTCCAACACCACGGTTTCTATTCCCTGAAGTGTTTGCAAGGCCTCCCCGGACTTAATTAAAATCCCGTTTGCGGCGCCGCGTCCGGTTCCAACCATAATTGCCACCGGCGTTGCCAGCCCCAACGCACAGGGGCAGGAAATCACCAAAACCGCAATTGCACAGGACAACGCAAACTCAAAATCAGCACCAGAAAGCAGCCAAACCGCACAGGTAATTACCGCAATTGTAATCACCGCAGGAACAAAAATTCCGGAAATTTTGTCTGCCAGCTGTGCAATAGGCGCTTTGCTGGCAGACGCTTCCTCCACCAAAGAGATGATTTCAGAAAGAGCCGTATCGCTGCCAACCTTCTTTGCTTCAACTTTAATGTAGCCGCTTTTGTTAATAGTCGCGCCCGTTACTTTGTCGCCCACACTCTTTTCAACAGGAATACTTTCACCGGTCAAAGCGGATTCATCAACAGTGGATTCGCCAAAAATCACAACGCCGTCTACCGGAATACTCATGCCGGGTTTTACAATTATGGTGTCTCCCACCAAAACCTCAGCAGACGGAATTTCCGTTTCCACTCCGCCTCGCTCTACAATTGCAGTTTGGGGCGCCAGCTCCATCAACGCCTTAATGGCAGCGCCTGTCTTTCCTTTTGAGCGCTCCTCAAAAAATTTGCCCAACGTTATCAGCGCCAAGATGGTAGCGGCCGACTCAAAATACAGTTCCATGTGATAGTGCATTACCGACTGCATGTCGCCTATTCCCATAGCATATCCAATTCTAAATATGACATAAATTCCATAGGCCACAGCCGCACCAGAGCCAATGGCAATTAAGCTGTCCATATTGGGAGCGCCTTGGAACAGTCGCTTAAAGCCCGAAATATAGTACACCCGGTTTACATATAGGATAGGTAGGCACAGCAAAAATTGAAGAAACGAATAGGAAACCGCGTTTTGATGACCGGCAATGAATCCGGGAATTGGCAGTCCAATCATTTCGCCCATTGAAATATACATCAGCGGTATTAAAAAAACAAAGGAGTAAATTAATCTTATTTTCATGTCGTGAAGCCGTTCGTCTGCAGCGTTCTCCAACGTTGTCCCCGGTGCAGTGCTTGCTCCCTGCTTTTTTGCGGAGTAACCCGAAGCAGTTACGGCGTTAATGATTTGACTGTCGTCTGTAACAGCTTCGTCATATTCCACTGTCATAGAGTTGGTCAGAAGACTGACAGAAACACTGTTCACACCATCTACGCCTGCAACATTTTTTTCAACATGGGAGCTGCACGCAGAACAGGTCATGCCCAAAACGTCAAACTTTTCTTTTTTCAAGGATACATACCCCCTTTAAATATTTTTATTCTTTTGCATTTCACTATAATATTATACATTTCTGTTATTTTTTTGTCAAGCAGTCGAATTTTTACAACAGAAAAAAGTATTGACAATAAAGAGGAATTATGCTAATATAAGTGCTGTGTGTTAATTATGCCACAAACTTTTTATGGAAAGGATGATTTTTCGTGGCATATTCAAAAGGCGTTAAATTGGAGGATGAACTCACCGACCAGATTGTTGACGTCGCAACCAAAATTGCATATACAGACGGTGTAGCGCACATCAGTGTAAAACGGATTATTAACGAGCTTGGCGTTTCAAACCGCGTGTTTTATAACCGGTTTAAAAACATTCAGGACGTTTTAGATATTGTTTATCACAGAATCGTAAAACAAATGCGGGAATGCATCAATACGGAGTATGATGAAAGCTGCGACTATTACGATTATCTGCAAAACATCGGTGTAGCCGTTTTAAAGCGCACCTATGAAGATAAACTTCACTTTAGTCAGTATATGTTTGAATACGATTCTTACAGCGAAAGCAACCGGAACTGGTGGATTGACCACATTAAACCCCTCATTCAATATGGAATTGATAACGGATTGCTTAAAGAAGTAAACACTACATATATCAGCTACTCCATCTGGTGTTTTTGCCGCGGGTTTAATGCAGACGCTGTGGGTACAGGCCTTACGTTAGACGAGGCATTAGACTCTTTTAAACTGGGTCTTAGCTGTATTATTGAGGGAATGAAACCCGATGCATAAAATTGAAATAATTAAAATAAAATAGAATTAAGGCGGAAAATTTTTCCGCTTAAAATTTAAACGAGCACGCCTCGTGCTCAAAATGTGACACGAACATTTTATAAGGAGAACGAACATGAATTTTAAAATAACCGGCACCGGAAGCTACGCCCCCACAAATACTGTATCTAATGACGATCTGGCAAAATTCTTAGATACGTCTGACGAATGGATTACCCAGCGGGTTGGCGTACGCACAAGGAGGGTGTCTACCGGAGAAACCGCTGCGGATTTTGCAGTGAAAGCCGCCCAAAACGCTTTGGAAATGAGCGGCATTGACGCAAAAGATTTAGACTTGATTGTCGCGGCTTCTCTTTCAAGTGATTTTGCCTGCCCTACGGTTGCAGGCACGGTTCAGGCGAAAATTGGCGCCAACTGTCCCGCATTCGATGTAAACTCAGCCTGCAGCGGTTTTTTGTTTGCACTGGATACAGCCGCTGGTTTTTTCGCCAGAGGAACAGCAAAAAAGGCATTGGTCATCGGTGCGGAAAGAATCAGCAAAATTTTAGACTGGACTGACAGAAGCACAGCTGTCATTTTTGGAGACGGCGCCGGCGCAGCAGTACTGGAGGCGTCGGAAGACGGATATCTTGCGTCCACGTTATATACGCAGGGCGGCGACGATGTTATCAGAATTCCGAATACGCATGGAACCTCTCCGTATTTTAAGCTGGAAACAGAAGATACACCTTATATTTACATGAACGGACAGGAAACGTTTAAATTTGCAGTAAATGTCATGTGCCGAGACGTAAATATTGTTTTGGATAAGGCAAACTTAAAAATTGATGATATTAAATATTTTGTTCCCCACCAGGCCAATATGCGGATTCTCCGCTTTGCGGAAAAGAAGCTGAAAATTGCGCCGGACAAAATTTATGCAAATTTAGAACATACCGGAAATACATCAGCGGCAAGTGTCCCTATGGCTCTTGATGAATTGAACCGCACCGGAAACCTGAAAAAAGGCGATTTAGTGTTACTGTCTGCTTTTGGCGGCGGCTTATCCAGCGCGGCCTGCATTTTAAGATGGTAATTTCTATAAAAAAATAAAAAATGAATGAAATTTTTGGAGGTAATGAACAATGACAAAGGAAAGAGTAATTGAATTATTGGCAGAACATTTAGACGTGGATGCATCCACCATCACAGAGGCAACAACCTTTGAGGATTTAGACATTGATTCGTTGGACACCGTTGAAATTATGATGGAAATGGAAGACGAATTCGGCATTGAAATTAAGGTAGAGGACATTGGCAAAACAGTGGGCGAATTAATTGCACACATTGACGCAAACAAGGAGTAATCTATGATTAACTCAAGCATTTGTAACCTGGCGGGAATAAAATATCCTATTTTTCAGGGCGGCATGGCACACATAGCCGATGGAAAGCTGGCTGCAGCGGTTTCAAACGCCGGCGGGCTGGGTATTATTTCTGCCATGAGCCGCGACGGCTCCTATTTAAAAGAGCAAATTGACATTGCGCGCAGCTTAACCGACAAGCCCTTCGGCGTGAACGTTATGCTAATGAGTCCCTATACCGATGAGGTGGCGCAATTAATTGCGGTTGAAAAAGTTCCCGTTGTTACAACGGGCGCAGGCAATCCGTCAAAATATATGGAGCTGTGGAACAATGCCGGTGTGAAGGTCATTCCCGTTGTTGCGTCTTCGGCTCTGGCAAAACTTGTTGAACGCCTAGGAGCCTGCGCAGTAATTGCTGAGGGCGGCGAGTCCGGCGGGCACGTTGGCGACCTCACCACTATGGCGCTGGTACCGCAGGTCGCAGACGCTGTTAAAATTCCGGTCATTGCGGCCGGCGGCATTGCAGACGGCCGCGGCATTGCGGCATCGTTTATGCTTGGTGCGGCAGGCGTTCAGGTTGGAACCAGATTTTTGGTTGCTAAAGAATGCGGCGTGCATCAAAATTATAAAGATAAAATTTTAAAAGCCACCGACAGGTCCACAATCGTGACCGGCAAACGGCTTGGCCATCCGGTCCGCAGCATTAAAACCCCTTTTTCTAGGAACTATGCAAAGGCGGAATACACACAAATTCCGGATGACGAACTTGAAAACCTTGCTGTGGGTGCTCTGCGGCTGGCTGCAGTTGAGGGCGACGAGCAAAAAGGCTGCTTTTTAGCCGGACAAATCGCCGGAATGGTAAACAAAGAACAAACCGCGAAAGAAATTATTGATGAAATGTTTCAGGAGGCGGAAACTATATTGAACGGAGCGGCAAAATGGGTAAAATAGCGTTTGTATTTTCAGGACAGGGCGCACAAGCCCCCGGAATGGGAAAATCTTTATATGAAACCAGCGCAAAGGTAAAAGAGCTTTATGATGCGGCCGAAGCCCTGCGCCCGGGCACTATGGAACAGTCTTTTCATGGTACCCCCGAGGAGCTTAAGGAAACAAAAAATACGCAGCCCTGCCTGTATCTTGTTGATTTAGGTGCGGCTCTGGCGTTAAATGAAAACGGCATTTTTGCCGATTGCGTAGCAGGCTTTTCCCTCGGCGAAATTGCAGCCTTGGCATATGCCGGCGCATATACATACGGCGACGGGTTTCAAATTGTAACGAAAAGGGGCGCATATATGCAGTCTGCCGCAGAGGAACATGAAACCTCTATGGCCGCAGTTTTAAAGACAGACAGCGCCACGGTAGAAAGTGTTTGTGCAGAGTTTGAACATGTTTATCCTGTAAACTATAACTCCCCCGTTCAGACGGTTGTTGCAGGAGATAAAGCCGAACTTGCAAAATTTAAAGAAAAAATGTCGGAGCATCCCTGCCGCATTATGGACCTGGCGGTAAGCGCGGCGTTTCACTCGCCCTATATGGCGTCTGCTTCGGAAGATTTTAACAAAGAGTTGACAAAGTTCAGCATTCAGGCACCATCTATGCCTGTATATGCGAACCTTACGGCACTTCCCTACTCTGACGATGTGGCGGCAACCCTGGCTCTGCAAATGAAAAGCCCCGTAAAATGGGAGCAGACCATTAAAAATATGATAGACGACGGCGTGACCACGTTTATTGAAACGGGAATTGGCAAAACCCTTTGCGGGCTGATTAAGAAAATATCCAGCGACGTGCAGGTTTACAACGTCACAGACAAGGAAACGCTGGACGCCGCGGTTAAGGCGGTGAAAGAACATGCTTAACGGAAAGACGGCAGTTATTACAGGCGCTTCCCGCGGGATTGGCGCAGCAATCGCACGAAAGCTTGCCGAATGCGGTGCAAACATTGCGGTAATTTATAACGGAAACAAAGAAAAAGCAAACGCGATTGTGGCTGAGGCTGAAACGAAAGGCGTTAAGGCCATGGCATATCAGTGCAATGTGGCAAACTTTGAGGAATGCAGTGCTGCCATCAAAAAAATAACCGAAGATTTTGGAAAATTTGAAATTCTAATTAACAATGCAGGAATTAATAAGGATATGCTGATGCTTCAGATGAAAGAGGCCGATTTCGACGATGTTTTAGACATCAATTTAAAAGGCGCCTTTAACATGATTAAGCACAGCTACCGCCAGTTTATGAAACAGCGGTATGGCAAGATTGTAAATATCACCTCTGTTGCAGGAATTATGGGCAACGCAGGACAGACAAACTATGCGGCGTCTAAGGCCGGCATGATTGGCCTGACCAAATCCGTGGCAAAGGAGCTTGCGGGCAGAAATGTGTGCTGCAATGCTATTGCTCCGGGCTTTGTGGAAACCGATATGACAGAGGCGTTTTTAAACCGCCCGGAAATCACAGACACGATTCCGCTAAAGCGCATGGGCAGACCTGAGGAGATTGCAAGCCTTGCAGCGTTTCTTGCAGATGATGTATCAGATTATATTACAGGTGAAGTGATCCGGATTGACGGCGGACTTGCCATGTAATATCTTATAAAGCGCCCGGCCCGGCTCACAGCCGGAGCGCTGCGGAAACTATTTTGTGGGCCGGAAAGGCGAAGGTTAATATGAAACGAGTAGTAGTTACCGGTCTGGGTGTAATCTCCCCGGTTGGAAATGATGTTGATACGTTTTGGAACTCCATTGTTTCGGGGAAAAACGGAATTGATACCATCACTCATTTTGACCCATCAGAATTTAAAACAAAGCTTGCGGCGGAGGTAAAAGAGTTTGATCCGCTGCTCTATGTGGATAAAGCAGAAGTTAGAAAAACCGATCTGTTCACACTGTATGCGCTGGGCGCCGCCTCTCAGGCTGTTTCCGACAGCGGCATTGAAAACCAGGTATCTCCCGAGCGCTTGGGCGTTTATTTTGGTTCGGGCATCGGCGGTTTTAACACGTTTACCCAAGAGCACTGCAACATGCTTGATAAGGGGCCGCGCCGTGTTTCCCCCCACTTTGTTCCGAAAATGATTTCTAACATTGCGGCAGGAAATGTAGCAATCCGCTTTAATGCCCAGGGCCCGTGTCTCAGCATTACAACAGCATGTGCAACAGGTTCAAGCTGTATCGGCGAGGCCTACCGTGCAATCCGCGGCGGATATGCAGACGCCATTATAACCGGCGGCGCCGAAGCTTCGATTACACCGCTGGCTGTTGCAGGATTTATTAACTGCATGGCCTTAACAAACAGCGAAGATAAAGACAGCGCATCTATCCCCTTTGACAAACGCAGAAGCGGTTTTGTTATGGGTGAGGGCGCAGGCGCTTTGATTTTGGAAGAATATGAACATGCAAAAGCGCGCGGCGCAAAAATATATGCGGAAATCACCGGATATGGCAGCACCTGCGATGCATATCACGTTACAGCCCCCAACCCGGAAGCGGTTGCCAGCGCAAAGGCAATTGCCGATGCATGGGCAGAAACAGGGCTGGATACTGACAAAATTTATATTAACGCCCACG
This sequence comes from Congzhengia sp., assembly GCF_037235575.1. Taxonomy (NCBI): domain Bacteria; kingdom Bacillati; phylum Bacillota; class Clostridia; order Eubacteriales; family Oscillospiraceae; genus Congzhengia; species Congzhengia sp. The sequence continues at coordinate 18,386 of NZ_JAXUNN010000018.1, forward strand.
GCACTAGCACCCCGTTAAACGATAAAACGGAAACTATGGCAATTAAAAAGGCACTGGGCGACAAGGCTTATAGAGCGCACATCAGCTCCACAAAATCCATGACGGGACACATGCTGGGCGCTGCCGGCGCTGTAGAGGCAATTGCTTCGGTGCTCGCCTTAACCTCCGGCATTATCCCCCCCACCATCGGCTATCAAGAGCCTGATGAGGAGTGCGACTTAGACTATACCCCCAACAAGGCGGTGAAAGCGGATATTGATGTCGCCCTTTCAACCTCGTTAGGATTTGGCGGGCACAACGCCTGCCTCGCTTTCAAGAAAGTTGGCGCACAATGAACAAAGAAGAAATTATGAAAATTCTGCCCCACCGGGACAATATGCTTTTAATTGATGAGGTGGAGCTGATTGACGGCACAGCCCGCGGAAAGAAAAAAATTTTGGGTGATGAGTGGTTTTTAAAAGGCCATTTCCCCGGAAATCCTGTTGTTCCCGGCGTAATTCTCTGCGAAATTTTAGCGCAGACAACCTGCGCCTGCCTTCCTGGGCAATCCACTGAGGGTAAGCTCACATTATTTACCGGGCTTGACAAGGTAAAGTTCAGAACGCCTGTGGTTCCAGGGGATGTGTTTGAAACGGAATGTGTCATAACAAAAATCCGCGAGCCCTTTTATTTTGCAAAGGGCAAGGGCTATGTCAGCGGTAAGCTTTGCGTTTCCGCAGAATATTCATTTGCCATCACGGATAAGAAGGCTTGAGGTGTAAGTATGAAACTGAATCAGATTTTAGACTTTTGTAAAGCAAACATTGTTGTAGAAAAAAAGACCTGCAAAAAGTGCGGCAAGGAACATTCTGTTACAAAGCTTTTAAAAAATGATTTTATTTGTCCGGAATGCGGCTATTATTTCCGCATGAATGCGCTCCAGAGAATAGCGCTGATTGCAGATGACGACTTTCAGGAAATTGACGGCGAATTAAAGAGCAAAAATTTAATTGATTTTCCTGGATATGATGAAAAGCTGAAAAAAGCGCTGGAAACAAACGACAAAAAAGAAGCGGTTACCTGCGGCACCTGTACGATTGGCGGTAATAAGGCCGCAATCTTCGTAATGGATTCTACGTTTATGATGGGCAGCATGGGAACGGTTGTCGGCGAAAAAATTACCCGCTTATTTGAGTTTGCCACGAAAGAAAATTTACCCGTAGTTGGTTTTACCACCTCCGGCGGTGCCAGAATGCAGGAGGGAATTTTTTCTTTAATGCAAATGGCAAAGGTGAGCGGCGCGGTGAAACGCCACAGTGACGCGGGACTTCTTTACGTCACAGTGTTAACCGATCCCACCTTAGGCGGCGTTACTGCAAGTTTTGCAATGGGGGGCGATATTACCATTGCCGAACCAAATGCACTAATTGGTTTTGCAGGCGCAAGAGTTGTAGAGCAAACCACAGGCCAGGCGCTGCCAAAAGGATTTCAGCGTTCAGAATTTCAGCTTGACCATGGCTTTGTCGACCTGATTGAGGAACGTGGCAAGCTGAAAGATACCCTGGCATCTATTCTGAAACTACACGAGGTAAGAGCAAATGGAAGCATATAGCAGAGTTTTAAACGCGAGAAAAAGCCAGCGCCCTATGGGCGGATACTTTATCAACGCCATATTTGATAATTTTATTGAGATGCACGGCGACAAACGATTTGGAGACGATGGTGCAATCGTCGGCGGAATTGCAGAACTTGGCGGAATTCCCGTCACAGTGATTGCAATGGAACGCGGTCAGTCCATAGACGAGCGCATGCGGCGCAACTTTGGCTGCCCCAGCCCGGAAGGATATCGAAAGGCCCTTCGTTTAATGAAGCAGGCGGAAAAATTTCACAGGCCGGTCATTTGCTTTATCGGCAGTTCCGGTGCATATTGCGGAATTGGCGCTGAAGAACGCGGTCAAGGCGAAGCCATAGCAGAGAACCTAATGGAGATGATGACGTTAAAAACCCCTATCGTTTCTGTTGTGGTTGGCGAAGGCGGCAGCGGAGGTGCCCTTGCACTCGGTGTAGCCGACACCGTTATCATGCTGGAAAATGCGGTTTACTCCGTCATTTCTCCTGAAGGTTGCGCCAGTATTCTGTGGAAGGATTCTTCCCGCGCCCACGAAGCAGCAGAGGTGCTAAAGCTGACAGCAGAAGATTTATATAAATTTGGAATTATTGAAAAAATTATTTATGAGGGCGAAAAATCCGCTGAGGATATTGGCCTTGAACTAAAAACGGAGCTTTTAAACGAAATCAACAACAAAAGCAGATTTACTATAGAAAATCTGCTTGAGCACCGGTATAACCGTTTCAGAAAAATTGGAGCGGAACAGTAATGAAACAGCGGCACCGCAGTTTTGCGGTGCCGCTGTTTTTTTTTATTTTATTTCAAACACTTTGGCGCTTTCGGCACGGAGAACAAATTCCCTTCCTGTTTTGTGGGTGCATAAATCCTTTGTGTCTTTGCTGAGTTTCACCTGTTCCTCTCCTTCCCAAAGTTTGCGGCAACGACGTAAATCTTGCCGTTCTCTCCCAAAGTCGTTATGTGCCTCGTAAGACTGCCTGAAGTTACCGTAACATCCGATGTAAATTCAGACTTTTCTTTCTTCCTCTCCATTGATATATTCACGCTGATAACCGCAGCTTCATCCAGCAGAACTTCTCCTTTATTCGCCCAAAATGGCTTCGTCTTACAAACAGTACAAACGGTGTCGGCATAAAGGTTTGCGGTAGCATCGTTATAATAATTATCCTTTCCCAGCGATTCTCGGATCGCCACATTGCGCCGTTTACCTCTATATATTTTAAAGCTTTCGCTTCCATAGGCAATATGCATTCCGATAATATGGTTCACATTGATAAACTTGCTATAGGTGTCCATGGTCGTTTCAATTTCAGGCGGCCCCTTACCTTTAAATTTTCGTTCTCATTTTATCACACTATCAAATGATTTAAAACATACATTTCGCAAGAAAAGGTTTAAATTTCGCAACTTGATTTTAATATGCTTCTATGGTAGAATGAAGCGAGGGGATAATACTTATGTTTGATAACATTAGAATAAACCTGTTAGGCGCGTATAAAACTGAACGGTTTTACGTTTCAACAGAAAAATGCCCTTGCTATGCGCCTTGAGGGAGAAACTGAGTTTGAATATGAAAATACAAAAACGTTTGTGAAAAACGGAGATATTATCTATTTACCTGCCGGGTTTGACTATCATTGTTCTTCAGAATATGAAAAGTTAATTGTCGTTCATTTTGAAACTTCAGGATTTGCGTGTAAGAAAATGATTGTATTTACACCGATTGAAAAACGAATTTACGAAAATATATTTGAAAGCATTTTGTCCTCGCTAATGGAGATAAAAACATCGGCGGAAAGCACGAAGCAACAGCACAACTGTATTCCATGTTTGCAATGATGGAAAAAGAGCAGGTTTGCTGTCGTCAAATTAACAATAAAAAAATCTTTTCATAAAAACCCCCTCCTGCTCTTACAACAGGAGGGGGTCGGTCTTTTTTAATTCTAAAACACGGATGCTATTCTCCGGTATAAGGCGAGAATGTAAATGTTCCGCCGCCTACATACACGCCCATGTATCCGGAGCCTCTTAAGGCATCTTTATCGTTGTCAAGATAGTCAAAAATATTTTTTCCATCAATCGTAAGGATAATTCTTACACCGTCCTTTTCTTCAATGGTACCGGCTGTCACATGATATGTTTTACCATATTCTAATACCTGACCGTTATTCGGAACGCCGGGGCCGCCTACAGGATTAAATTCGGCAGCACCTAAGAACATTGTCCGCTGACCGTTTTTAAACCGCTGTACTTCAATGTGGTCTGTTTTAAATCCAATGAAATACAAATCGCTGCTACTATATTCCTTATCTTTGTCAGGAATTTTAAACGCCAGTGATGGCCAGCTGTGCGGATCGTCAATCTGCATATCAAAACTGTAGAGTCCATCTGCCAGTTTTTCTTTGGTGTAGCAGCTGTTGTTTCCTGTAACAACTACGCCTTTGCCGTCTGCCGATGCTTTCGCATTTTTCCAGTTTTCAGGATTAAAGAAATCGCCGGAAAGCTTTGTGCTCGGTAATTTCTCAGAACCCTCTTTTGAATAAGTGATAACATTTACCGGAATATCTTTTTCAACGGTTACACCGTCAACAGTAAATGCGCCATGAATGGTGGTGGTGCCTACTGCAAGCCCCTTAACGTTACCTTTTTCATCCACTGTGGCAACATTTTCATCTTCTACGGTATATTTCACTTCTTCAATTGCCAAGCTTCTGCCGAATTTAGAAGTACCTTTCGGTGAAATGGTGGATTCAAAATCTTGGATAACTGTAAGGCCAGTCGTTGCAAGTTCTACGGTCTCCAGCTCGTCGCCGCAGATAACGTCGATTTCTTTTGTTCTGACAATGCCATCTGCCAAAACATTTACATAAACCTTAACGCGTCCTTCAGACAGAACAGAAATTTCACCTGTTTCGCTTACCGCTGCAACGGACGGGTCTGAGCTTACATAGGTTACCTGATAGTCATCCGGTTTTGCAACAGACTGTTTGCGCCCAAATGCTTCAATTTCAATCTGCTTTTTCGCGCCTACTTTTGCTACAAACTCTTCCTGATTTAAGTTAAACCTCTGCACAGAAACAGGGTATTTCGCAAGATATTTTGCTTCAAGACCAGCTTCATCGATAATGTTCTGTGCTTCTTCCGGCCATTCGCCGTCAGCATAGACCATGGGTTCTTCAATGTTGTTAAAGGGAGATGCCAGGTTCTTTTCAGCAGTTGTAGAATAATTGTTCCTTGCTGTGTTATAGCGAATGCTGGTTGTGTGGATATGAAGCCACTTGGGAACAGTTGGTGTTCCTCTGCCGTCAAAGTTCCATTTGTCAACATCGTTATAATCAATTACATTGTTCTCAATGAGCCAGAACGTAGACCCTTCATCAGGGTAAACAGAACCGTATGCGTTTCTGTCATTTTCAAAGTAGTTGTTACACCACTCGTTGGGGTTTTCATATGTGCCGCCTGTTGCACCCAAGGTATAAATCGGGCCGCCGTCATAAAGTTTGCTGTTCATTACATCGTGAATGTAGTTATAATTCAGCTGAACTTTATAAAGACCGGTTCCTGCCTTTTCTTTATCTTCAGCATAGGTGCCCCAGCCGTAGCCGATGTGCATGCCGGAATAGTTTACGTTCGCAATTTCGTTATGGTTGATTTCCGTATATTTCGGCCAAGAAGCAGAAATGGCAGCAGAAGAACCATAATCAACACCAATGTCGTGCATATAGTTGTTGTTAATTCTGTTGTTAATGGTGTAATATTTATATTCTGTGGGCTTAATTTCTGTTTCGTAGTTGTCTCCGGGGCCGTTGCCCAAAGACACTGCCGTACCGGAAAGGTCCGCAAATTCATTGCCGATAACATCGCATTCCTGAATGGAATATCTCATTTGAAGCGCTGCAGCACCAAGTTTTGAGAATTTGTTGTTGGTAAAGTCGATATATCTTGCACATTTCACCAAAACAGCTGTTTCGGGAAGACCGCCGTCAATGAAGTTGTTCTGTCCGTCGTTATAACCCTTTTCGTCACTGGGACGCATCCATGTTGTATAAGCAAACTCAACATCATCAAAGGTAATGTTGTGAATCGGCTTGTCGGCCGTTCCTTCCAGCGTCAGTATTCTTTCGCCTTCCGGAATGGTTGCAACCATGGTTTTCGGGTCTTCAAAGCTTCTCGGAATGTAGTAAAGATAACCGTCTGTGCTGTCGATATACCATTCACCAGGCATATCCAAAAGCTCATAGGCATTCTCATACCAGTGAGGCGCTTTCCACGGAGTGTTGTCGCTATTGTTCGACCAGCCCGGCTGATCCATAACGATTTTCGCTCTGCCTTCTTCAACCGTTACATCAGACACGCCGCAGCGGGGCTGTGTCCAGTTTGAGTACGTAACAAATTCCAAGTCTTTAATATTCTTGTAATCTGCCAAGAACGTGTCATCAGAATAGAAGCCAAAGTCCGTCATTTCAGCGTTTGTCAGCTCGCCTGCGCTCTTTGCACGGATTGCACGCACATCATTTATAAATACCTGTCTGGACTGAATGTCGCCCACTTTGGTTTTATAAATGTTTAAGTCTGCATCCGCAAGCTCAAAGCCTGAAAAATGTTTGCCCATCATCAGCTGTGCCTTGCCTTCGCCGTAAGAAGTGTAAACGACGTTATAGCCGTTTGAACCGGATTCGTCCTCGCCCATTTTAATTTCTTCCGAAATATAATGGTCGCCGGCCTTTAAGAAAACAAAAAGATGGTTTTCCATATCGTCATTATTTGCTTTCACAAGCTCGCGTGCCGCATTGATAGAAGCAACAGGAGCGTTTTTCGTGCCGTCATTTTTGTCGTCGCCGTTTTCGGGGTCAACATAAATAGCAAGCCTGTCGCCGATTTCAATGGTACGAACCAAAAGCTCGCTTGCTTCTGCTCTGGTTAAGGTTGCCTGTGGCTTAAAGCTTCCGTCGGGATAGCCTGCCAAAAGTCCGAATGAGAATGCTTTTGCCACGCCGTCTTTTGCATAAGCCGAGATGCTGTCGCTGTCTGTAAAGGAAACAGCCGCACTGTCAGCCTTTGCATCTTTCGATTCTGCTGCTTTTGCAATTATTAAAGAAGCGTCTTCTCTTGTGATGTCTTTATCTGGAGAAAAATTGCCGTCTGTAAACAACGCTGCATCCAAAAGACCGTTTACATTTGCCGTTTCTATGGTGTCTGCAAACCATTTGTCAGCTGTAATGTCTTTTGCGCAGCCGGCATATTTTGTTGCTTCCAATCTGAGTGCATTTACCGCCATTGTAACAAATTCTGCCCTTGTTACATTCTTTTCAGGCAGAAATTTTCCATCGCCTACGCCCTGCACATATTTGCCGGCAGCAAGCATTTTTACAGTTGGTGTTACCCAATGGTCTCCCAGATCTGCAAAAGAAATATCCTCAATTTCTTTTGCTTCTGGAAGAAGATTGTCCTTTTCAGCAAGCGGCTCGGTGCTTGTCTTGTCCGCATTCGGCGCTTCCACCTGGGCAGTTGCAGTTAAAAACACACCCGAGGTTGCAAGCATAGACAACGATACCAGCAGAGCCAACACTTTTTTTGTCTTTCTCATTCTCTTACCTCCATTTAAGTAAATTGACTTTTGGAATTAAAGCTACCAAAATATAGTTTATTATACCACTGTTAAAATATAATTACAAGATCTTTATTCAAATATATTATTTATTACCAAAATTTTTTTTTATTTTTGTGCAGATTTTACATTTACGTATTGCGGCAATCTTTGTTTTTCTGCGTTTGTTTTATTTTTTCATTTTTTTCTTTTTTATTTCTGTGTTTTTGCTTGACAAACAATTCAATTTGCGGTATGATAGTAATGTAAATAAAGCTGGGCGAAATGGAGGAATTGTATGGATCATCCGAAAATCCGATTGGTTCTGTGCGACGTTGACGGCACGCTGCTTGACAAAGGGCAAACAGTCGTATCGAGCGCAGTGTTTCATACAATTCGACAGGCTGTGTCCTGCGGCGTCCAATTTGTTATTGCCAGCGGAAGAAGTTACCCGGATTTAAAATCCTTGTTTGCACCTGTTGTAAGCATCGTTTCCTTTATTTGTTGCGACGGGGCTCTGGCAGTGAAAAATGGTGGTATTTTGTATCAGGCCACTCTTGAAAAAGCTGTTGTGAACACTTTATTCGATAAAATAGCACTTTCCGGACAGGAGTCCCTTGTGATTTACGGACGCGACCACACTTACTGTTTTGGCAATAATGACTTATTTAAAACTTCAACGCCGGTCACTTCAATAAACGAAGTTTATGGCAATGTTTATAAGCTGGCGTTTTTTAAGCTCTCTGACCAAACGAAGCAGGCGGTAAGAAGCTTTGCCGCTAAATCGAGACAGCTTTCCGAAATTTATGCCGACAGTTCCTGGACAGAATTTGTTGCTTTTGGAACAGACAAAGGCTCTGCTGCGGCTGCCCTGCAAAAACAGTGGGACATTTCGTCCCTTGAAACTGCAGCATTCGGAGACAATACAAACGATTTCGGCATGCTTCGTCAAGCCAGACTCAGTTTTGCCTCCCCGGCGGCAGTATCCGACATCAAGCGAATGTGCAAATTTCAGACAACCAGCGTAACGGACGAAATTTTAAATATATTACGAGAAAGGTGAACGCTATGAGCAAGTACACAATTAGAAACACTCCCAAAACAGACCGAATCACGCGGCTTGTAAACCACCTATTTGAAAAAATGCCGCAGGTGGAAAGTGAACGCGCCGTTTTAGTAACGGAATCTTATAAACAAACGGAAAACCTTCCAATTATTTTAAGAAGGTCGCGGGCGTTCCGCCATATATTAGAAAACATCCCCATTGTTATCCGGCCAGATGAACTGGTAGTGGGCAGCGCCACAAAAGCGCCCAGAAGCTGTCAGACTTTTCCTGAGTTCTCTTTCGAGTGGCTGGAGGCAGAATTTGATACCATTGAAAAAAGAACAGCAGACCCGTTCTATATTTCAGAGGACACAAAGAAGGCGCTTTCCTCTGCCAACCAATATTGGAAAGGCAAAACCACGAGCGAGCTTGCAACCTCATTAATGAACCCAAGAACACTCACTGCCATGGAACACAACATGTTCACTCCCGGAAACTATTTTTATAACGGTATCGGCCATGTCACAGTGAAATATGACGAGGTGCTTGCCGTTGGCTTCCGCGGGATTATTGATCGTGCAAAAAACGAATTGGAACACTGCAATGTAGGCGATGAAAACTATGCAGAAAAAAGCACGTTTTTAGAAGCGGTTATTGAAAGCTGCGAGGCGGTTATTGATTACGCAAAACGGTACGCCCGCCTGGCGCTGGCAGAAGCCGAAAAATGCTCCGATGACAAACGCAAGCTGGAGCTTTTGCTCATTGCACACAACTGCGCAACCGTTCCGGAAAACGGCGCAAACAGTTTTTATGAAGCCTGTCAGTCGTTTTGGTTTGTGCAGATGCTTTTGCAGACGGAATCCAGCGGACACTCTATCTCCCCGGGCAGATTCGACCAGTATATGTATCCTTATTATGAAAAGGATTTAAAAAGCGGCGCCCTGACGCCAGAATTTGCCCAGGAATTAATAGATTGTATCTGGGTGAAGCTGAACGATTTAAACAAAGCCCGCGATGCAGCCTCAGCCGAAGGGTTTGCGGGATATAGCCTGTTCCAAAACCTGATTGTGGGCGGGCAGTCTGCTCCGGGGGTTGACGCCACCAACGATTTGTCCTTTATGTGTATTGAAGCGTCGAAACACGTGATGCTTCCCCAGCCGTCCCTTTCCATTCGTATTTGGAACGGCACCCCCCAGGATTTGATGATGAAGGCCGCCGATCTCACCCGCACGGGAATTGGCCTGCCGGCTTATTATAACGACGAAGTGATTATTCCAGCTCTCATTAACCGCGGTTTGACCATGGAAGATGCGGTAGACTACAACATCATCGGCTGTGTTGAACCCCAAAAGGCCGGTAAAACCGATGGCTGGCACGACGCGGCGTTCTTTAACATGTGCCGCCCGTTAGAGCTGGTGTTCTCCCGCGGTATGGACAAAGGCGTGCAGGTGGGGCCGAAAACAAAATGCATTGCTGAAATGACAACTTTTGACGAATTCTACAGCGCCTATAAAGCACAGATGAACGATATGATTAGCCTGTTGGTAAACGCAGACAACTCTATCGATGTGGCCCACGCAAAACGCTGCCCGCTTCCATTCTTGTCCTCTATGGTAGATGACTGCATTGCACGCGGAAAATCTGTTCAGGAGGGCGGTGCAATTTATAACTTTACCGGCCCCCAGGGGTTTGGTATCGCAAATATGGCAGACTCGCTGTACGCCATTAAAAAGCTTGTGTTTGAGGAAAAGAAGTTTACCCTTCTAGAGTTAAAGGAAGCGCTTGACCACAACTTTGGAGAATCCGCTTCTGAAAAACAGGTGGAGGAAATTACTGTAAAAATTGCTGAGGAGCTTGCCAAAAACGGTAAAACGGTTGACGACCGAGCCATTCAGGAAATCATTGAAACGGTGAAAGCCGCATCGGCCAGCGGCGACGGTGCAAAATACAAGAAAATAAAAGAAATGATTGACGAAGTTCCCAAATTCGGCAATGACATTCCTGAAGTAGACGAATTTGCACGTGACGTTGCATATACCTATACAAAACCGTTAGAAACCTATAAAAATCCTCGCGGCGGAATTTTCCAGGCCGGGCTCTACCCCGTTTCTGCCAACGTGCCTCTGGGTGCGCAAACAGGAGCAACACCGGACGGACGTTTGGCCAATACCCCGGTTGCCGACGGTGTTTCACCCTCTGCCGGAAAAGACACCCACGGCCCAACCGCTGCCTGCAACTCTGTTTCTAAACTTGATCATTTCATTGCTTCAAACGGCACGCTGTTTAATATGAAATTCCACCCCTCTGCTTTGAAGGGACAGTCTGGCTTAGAGGCCTTTTGTGCTCTGGTGCGGGCCTATTTTGATCAAAAGGGAAGCCACATTCAGTTTAACGTGGTAGACCGCGCAACACTTTTAGACGCGCAGAAAAACCCTGAAAAGTATAAAGGTTTGGTTGTTCGCGTAGCGGGATACAGTGCGCTGTTTACCACCCTTTCAAAATCACTGCAGGACGATATTATTAAAAGAACGGAACAAGGGATGTGATAGGATGAGTCTTTACGATACCAAGGGCAGGATCTTTGATATTCAAAGATTTTCAGTTCACGATGGTCCCGGAATTAGAACCATTGTGTTTCTAAAGGGCTGTGTCCTCCGCTGCAAATGGTGCTGCAATCCCGAATCCCAAAGCTTTGCCGTTGAGGAAATGTCGCTGGGCGGCAAGTTGAAAACCGTTGGACGGGACGTTACCGTAGGCGAGGTTATGGAAACGGTGAAACGCGACATGCCGTATTACAGGCGGTCTGGCGGCGGCCTGACGCTATCCGGCGGCGAGTCTTTGTGCCAGCCCGATTTTGCTGTGGCGCTCCTTAGGGCTTCGAAAGAATACAGCATTAACACGGCAATGGAGTCCACAGGGTTTGCAAAGTTTGATGTAATTGAGCAATATCTTCCTTATTTGGATTTATACCTTATGGATATTAAGCATATGAATTCGAAAAAGCATGAACAGTTTACATCGCGGCCCAACGAACTGATTTTAGAAAATGCAAAGAAAATCGCAGAAAAAGCAAAGCAACTGATTATCCGCGTACCGGTTGTTCCCACTTTTAACGATACGGAAAGCGAAATTTTGGAAATTGCCAGATTTGCGGCAAGCCTTCCGAATGTAAACGAGTTGCACCTGCTCCCCTACCACCGTTTGGGACAGGACAAATATAAAGGATTGGGGCGCACTTATGAACTGCCGGAGCTGCTCCCCCCCGCCGATGAAAAGATGCAGCGGCTGCTTGCAAAAGCCAAAACCACAGGCTTAAAGTGCCAGATAGGAGGCTGACAAATGTCTGATACTGAAATTTTAAACTTAAAAGATAAAATGCGGATTATTCAGGAGATTGTTCCGGGAAAGCAAATTACCATTGCCCACATCATTGCAAATCCTGACAAAATTTTATATCAGAAACTGGGACTTGACCCCAGCGTGGACTATTCAAAATCCGCCATCGGCATTGTGACCATCTCCCCGGCGGAAACGGCCATTATCATTGCCGACATTGCCACAAAATCCTCCGGTGCTGAAATTGGGTTTGTAGACCGGTTCAGCGGAACGCTGATTATCACTGGAACGGTTTCAGAGGTGGAATCCGCTTTAAGAGCACTCTGTGATTACTCCAAAGATGTTCTGGGCTTTACCGTCTGCGACATTTCTAAAACGTAACTGCCATGAGAAAAATTATTTTAATCGGCAGAAGCGAATGCGGCAAAACAACGTTGACACAAGCGCTTATGGGAAAAAAAATTGAATACCAGAAAACCCAGTCCATCTGTAACGAAAATTTGGTAATTGACACGCCGGGGGAATATATTCAGACAAAAATGCTGGCAGGTGCCATTGCGCTCTATTCCTATGAAGCGGACATTGTTGGCCTGCTGCTTTCCGCCACGGAGCCGTTTTCCCTCTACAGTCCCAACATTACAGGACAGTCCACAAGGGAGGTTATCGGAATTGTTACCAAAATAGACCACAAAAACGCAGATTCCCACCGTGCAGAGCGCTGGCTTAGGCTCTGCGGCTGTAAAAAGGTGTTTTGTGTAAGCGCCTACACTGGCGAAGGAATCTGTGAACTATTAAATTATTTGTCATAAAAACAGAAAAACCCACAAAAAACAACAGAAAAACACTTGACATCTATGATGCCATATGGTATGATTATAATGTAAAGAAAAGTTATTAAAATAAAACCAAAAAGAAACAAAAAAGGAGAAATGAACATGGTATCTGAATACGAAATCAAAAAACAGATTTGCGACATCGGCAAAAGAATTTACGACAGAGGTATGGTTGCGGCCAACGACGGTAATATCTCCGTAAAACTCAACGACAACGAATTTCTGTGCACCCCCACAGGCGTGAGCAAAGGGTTCATGACGCCTGACTATATCTGCAAAGTTAATGCAAAGGGCGAAGTGATTCAGGCAAACAAAGGGTTTAAACCTTCTTCTGAAATTAAAATGCACATGCGGGTTTATAAAGAACGTCCTGATGTGCAGTCTGTTGTTCACGCGCACCCGATTTATGCAACCAGCTTTGCAATTGCCGGCATTCCGCTGACACAGCCGATTATGCCCGAAGCGGTTATCGCGCTTGGCTGCGTTCCCATTGCTGAGTATGGCACGCCTTCTACCGAAGAAATCCCTGACGCAGTTTCTAAATATCTTCAGTACTATGACGCTGTTCTTCTTGAAAACCACGGCGCACTGGCATATTCCGACTCTCTTTTAAACGCTTATCACAAAATGGAGTCGTTGGAATTTTATGCACAGCTTCTCTTCCTTTCCAGACAGTTGGGCGGCCCGAAAGAACTGAGCAATTCTCAGGTTGAGCGCCTTTATGAAATCCGCAGACAGTTTGGTTTAAAAGGCAAGCACCCGGCAGACCTCTGCCCCAACGCGAAAGCAGGCAAGGCAAGCTGTCACAGCTGCGGCAAATGCGGCACGGTTTCTTCTTCCAATGAAGAAGGCGATTTGATTGCCGAAATTACAAAGAAGGTTATGGAGCAACTGGGCAAATAATAACGGAGGTCAGTTTTATGCACGACCGTGAAGTGTCGCAAATCGTTGAAGCGGTTGTTAAAGAAATCTCTATCAACGAAAGCGGCAAAAGAATGACGTTATCCCTCGCAAAAAAGCTTGCCGAAAAGGTTGAAGCAAAAGCAAAAGAAATCGGTGTAAATGCCGTGGTGGCCGTTTCGAACAGCGGCGCGCGGCCGGTTTTGGTAGAATGTATGGACGATTCATACATTGCCAGTTACGACGTTGCTTTTCAAAAGGCCTACACCGTGGTGGCGCTGAAAATGTCCACAACAGAGCTGAAAAAACTTAGCCAGCCGGGCGGTTCGCTTTATGGCATACAGTTTACCAACAATGGTCAAATCGTAATTTTCGGCGGCGGCGTGCCGTTGATTGCAAACGGTAAAATCATTGGCGGTTTGGGCGTTAGCGGCGGCAGCGAGGAGCAGGATACTTTCTTGGCAGAATATGGCGGAAGTATTTTTGAAGGTTTAATCAATAACATGGAATAGGAGTTTACGTTATGGCTATGAATTCAAATGACATAGAAGCAATCGTAAAACAGGTTCTTTCTAACATGAAGACAGAAGCTGGGCATTCCGCAGGCAGCGTCAGCATTCCAAAAACTGCAAAGGTTGCAATGCTGACAGGCTTAGAGCACTATGACATTAAAGAATATCCCATCCCTGAAATCGGAGATGACGATATTTTAGTCAAAGTGGAAGGCTGTGGCATCTGTGGAACAGACGCACACGAATTTAAAAGAGACCCCTTTGGCCTCATTCCTGTGGTTTTGGGACATGAAGGAACCGGCGAAATTGTGAAAATGGGTAAGAACGTGAGAAAAGACAGTGCGGGAAAGCCCCTGACTGTCGGCGATAAAGTTGTTACCTGCATGATATTTAAAGACAATCCGGACATTACCATGTTCGACTTGAACAAGCAGAACGTTGGCGGCGCAGACGTTTATGGTCTTCTTCCGGACGACGACATCCACTTAAACGGCTGGTTTGCCGATTACCTGGTAATTCGCGGCGGATCCACCGTATTTAATGTGAGTGATTTGGATTTAGACCTTAGAATTCTAATTGAGCCCAGCGCCGTTTTAATTCACGCTGTTGAGCGTGCAAAATCCGTTGGCATTTTAAGGTTTAACAGCCGCGTGGTTGTTCAGGGCTGCGGGCCGATTGGCCTGTTGTGCATCGCGGTGCTCCGCACATTGGGTGTTGAAAACATTGTGGCTGTAGACGGCGAGGACAAACGTCTTGCGTTTGCAAAGGAAATGGGCGCAACAAAGTCTGTCAACTTTAAAAACCACAAGGGCATTGAAGAATTAACAAACGCTGTGTCCGACGCATTCGGCGGCTATCTGGCCGACTTTGCGTTCCAGTGCACAGGCTCCCCTGTTGCCCATGCAAATATCTATAAATTTATTAGAAACGGCGGCGGCCTTTGCGAGCTGGGCTTCTTTATAAACGGCGGCGACGCTACCATTAATCCCCATTTCGACATCTGTGCAAAGGAAATCACCACAGTTGGTTCCTGGGTTTACACACTGCGCGACTACGCAACAACGTTTGACTTTTTAAAACGCGCAAAGGGCATCGGCTTACCAATTGAAAAGTTGATTACGCACCGGTTCCCGCTTTCACAAATTAACGAAGCACACCAGACAAACCTGAAAATGGAAGGTTTGAAAATCGCAATTATAAACGAATAAGATTTAGGAGGATATAAAAATCATGGCAAAAGAAGCATTAGGAATGATCGAAACAAGAGGTCTTACAGCAGCAGTTGAAGCTGCAGATGCAATGGTAAAAGCAGCTGAGGTTACACTCATCGGCACAGAAAAAATCGGTTCCGGATTGGTAAGCGTTATGGTTCGCGGCGA
>NZ_JAXUNN010000019.1:0-53428 GCF_037235575.1 Congzhengia sp.
TTAACAGAATGCGAGGAAAACTACAAAAGCTTTTTTGCGCTTGGTTATGTTGAAACTCCCGATAAAAAATTAAACGAAATTTACAAAACCTCGCTTTATGACTTAAAGTGCTATACAACAAAACACTCTATCCCCATAGGTCTTAACAACGGGTATTGGCACGGAAGATACTTTGCATTTGATGAGTATTATAGCTTTTATGCACTGCTTGGAGCAAATCGGTTAGAGCTTGCAAAGCGAGTGCCCACATTTCGTGCTGATGTTTGTCTTGAAACTGCTATCCAATACGGAAGCGACTGCCACAAAAGAGAAGAAACGCAAGAAATGGCAAAGTTCTTGTGGGAAACAGGAGAAAAAGCTGACATTGAGCTTTCCCCCATAGGCACATGGCTTGACCATGTATTTCATATGCCTGTAATTGGCCTGGGCGCCTTTGAATTCTACGAGTATACAAGGGATAAGGACTTTTTGAAAAAATGTTACAGAATGATTCGTGCATGTGCAAAGTATTTTACGAATTATATGGTTTACCGCGACGGCGAAAGATTTTACATTGGTAAATGTACCGACCTTGAACGCCTTGGTGCAGCAGTTGAAAATCCATTTATGACATCTTGCGGAGCAATTAAATTGCTCGAATGCTGCGCAGAAGCATCTGAAATTTTAGAGATTGATATAGATTATCGCAAAGAGTGTAGGTTTATTGCGTCTGAGCTGCGTAAAAGCTTGCCTGTTGAAAAAGATATGTATGTTCCTCACACGGGCTGTACCCAAAAAAGCATTGCTGTTTTTGCAGGCAAGTTTCCGTTTCATGTAATTGATGATTATGACAAAAAACTTTTAAACGCGTGGGAAGATTTTGAAGAAAATGGTGAAAAATACGGTAATATGTATCCTATGGGAAGAAGAATTTCGCCTTGGTATGCGTGTTGGAAAGCAATTAGCTACGCGAGAGCCAATATGCCGGAAAAAGCATATCATGCTTTGACTGAAAGCTATGAATCGGCAGGTGTGTTTCATGAAATGTTTGAAATAAACGAACCTGCGGTAAGAATAAAACCTTGGTTTACCACAGCTTGCGGAATGTTTATTTCATCTGTAAATGAAATGCTGCTGCAAAGCGATGGAAAAACAGTGAATATTTTGCCGGCATTTCCGCTTGAAAAGGGAGATATCTCTTTCAAGCTTGCAATTAAGGGCGGTGCAGTTGCAGAGGTGAAGATAAAAGACAAAAACCTTGTGCATTTATGCATCACTTCAAATGGTGAAGATGTAACAAAGAACTTTGATATACTTTTTAAAGGGAAAAAATATCGGTAATATATTGGCAACCGTCATAAAAAAATATCCCTTTTACGCTCCTGAAGCCAGATGATATTCTTTATTAGCCGTCAGTGTTAGCCTGCGCTTTTTGCTTGACAGGAAATTCAAATTTTGCTATACTCGGGTTATACAACTGTGGTAAAAAGGAGCGTAAAAAATGAAAAAAGAGTTAAATAACGCGTCAAACCCCATCGCGCTGCTTCCGATTTTAGTTTTTTTAATTTTATATCTGGGACTTGGAATTTTGTTTGAATATGTCATGAAAATCAATATGGGATTTTACAGCATTCCCATTGTCGTTGCATTCATGGCAGCAATTTTGGTGGCCTGCCTGCAAAACAGAGGGCTAAAGTTTGACGAAAAGCTAAGTGTCATGGCAAAGGGCGTGGGCGACAAAAACATTATGACAATGATTTTAATCTTTTTAACCACAGGCATTTTTGTTGGCGTTTTGGGCCGCAGCAGCGCAGCAAGCGCCGCATATTTTTTGCTCAGCATTGTTCCTGCGCAGTTTTCCGTGGCTATTTTATTTCTTGTGTCGTGCTTCATATCCACCGCCATGGGAACGTCTACCGGCACCATCAGCATAATTGTGCCCATTGCTGTGAATGTTTCCGCAGCTTCGGGCTTTTCCATGCCGCTGTGCATTGCCTCGGTGGTGGGGGGTGCCATGTTCGGCGACAACCTGTCTTTCATTTCCGACACTACCATTGCCGCTTGCAGCACCCAGGGCTGCCCCATGCGGGACAAGTTCCGGGCCAACTTTAAAATTGCCCTGCCCGCAGCAGTTTTGACGCTCATTGTCATCATTGCCCTGTCCTTCGGCACTGAAATTAACAGTGTCGTGAACGAATCTTATAATTTGGTGGAATTGATACCTTATGTTCTGGTGCTGATTGGCGGCATTGCGGGGCTTAACGTTTTTGTGGTTTTGCTTGCAGGAATTGTGTCGGGAGCCGCCATTGTTTTCATCAGCGGCTCAGCCGCCCCAATTGAACTTTTGGCAAATGCCGGCGCAGGGGCGCAGGGCATGTTTGAAACCATTATTGTAACGGTTCTGGTTTCTGCCATGTGTGCGCTCATCAGAGAACACGGCGGTTTTAACGCTCTGCTGGCGTTTATAAAAAAACTGTTCCGGGGCAATAAAGGCGGCCAGCTCGGCATGGGACTGTTGGTAGGCGCTATGGACATTGCCACCGCAAACAACACCGTTGCCATTGTGGTAGCCGGCCCCATTGCAAAGGAAATGGCCGCAGAATATGAAATTGAACCGAAGCGCGCCGCGTCTATTTTAGACACGTTTAGCTGTATTGTGCAGGGCCTCATTCCTTACGGCGCACAGATGCTCATTGCCGTTTCCTGTGCAGCAGAGCTGGGCTTTTCGGTATCTGCCCTGTCCATTATTCCGTGGATGTTTTATCCGTTTTTATTGCTGTTAACTTCATTGGTTTATATTTTTCTTAGCAAAAGAACAAGAAAGGAATTCGCATAATGTTACACGAAAACACGCCGACTCTTGAAACGCAGCGGCTCATTTTACGTAAATTTACAAAAGATGATTTACCAGCCTTTTGGGAAATTATGAAAGATAAAGAGGTTAACACCTTTCTGCCCTGGTTCCCGTTGGAAACAGAGCAGGAAGCAACAGATTTTCTTACAAACAGATTTTTAACCTACTACGAAAAACCGTTTGCCTGCCGCTATGCGGTTTGTTTGAAAGAAAACAACATTCCCATCGGCTATGTCTGGCTCAGTGATTCAGAAAATCACGATTTTGGATATGGTTTAAAAAAAGAATTTTGGCACAAGGGCATTATCACCGAAGCTGCCGAAACGGTTGTGGAGTGGTTAAAAAATTCCGGACTTCCTTACATCACCGCTACCCACGACGTGAATAATCCCAGAAGCGGGGCCGTGATGAAAAAGCTGAGCATGACCTACAAATATTCCTATCTTGAGCAGTGGCAGCCAAAAAATATACCCGTCACATTCCGGATGTATCAGCGAAACTTTGACGAAAACGCTCAAACCTATATGGAATATTGGAACAAATACCAGGAGCATTTTGTCGAAGCAAATGTCATGTAATAAATTGGATTGCTATGACGGCACAGTAAAAACTGTGCCGTCTTTTTTGTAAAAAAAGCTTGACAAATATATCTTACAGGTGTAAGATATATTTGTATTACAGCTGTAAGAATATGCAAGGAGGTTATTGGAAATGGCACAAAATCAAGAAATCAGCGGTGCGGAGCTTACTGTAATGAAAGCACTGTGGCAAGGGAACTGCCCTATGAAAGTGCAGGACGTGTGCGATGCGCTGTCTGGCAGCAAATGGAAATATAAAACCGTGGCTACCCTGCTTCTTAGATTAGAGGAAAAAGGTGCGGTAATTTGCCAAAAGGACGGCAGAACGAATTGTTATACGCCGGTTTTAGATAAAGAGGAATATACAAAAGCGCAGACAAAAAACTTTGTGCAAAAGCTCTACAATGGTTCTGCGAAAGCCCTTGCAGTTTCTCTCTTTCAAAGCGACGACATGACAAAAGACGATATTGAAGAAATTAGAAAACTGTTTGACCTTTAAAAAAGGGGGAATCTTTTATGTTGACGCAAATTGCAAAAAGCGTGCTCCTGCTCTCTGTTTGCGGTGGTGTTTTGGGGTTGGTTTTGCTTTTGATAAAGCCAATTACAAAGCGTTTTTTTTCTCCAAGCTGGCAGTTTTACATCTGGCTTGTGGTTTTGGTGATTCTCGTTTTTCCCGTGTCGTTTTCTCTGCCTGCCAAAACGCCGGATGCGCAAGCCGTCACACAGACAGCGCAAAACACGGTGATTGATGACGCACTGAAAAGAAACACAGAAAATACTGTGCCTGTTTCTGAAGCGCAGGAGACACCCGTTCGCAGGCAAACTAATCCAGCAAAAGCTGCATGGCTTGTGTTTGCCGCTTTATGGCTGCTGGGCGCGATAGGCACCTTTTTGTATAAGATTATCCATTACGCTCTGTTTCTGAGGGTGGTAAATCAAAATTCATTTCCGGACTGCGGCAAAACCGTGCCGGACGTGATTGAAAACTTGCCTCCTGCCTTGTCGGTCCGCTGGACGGAGCTGTTAGACGCGCCGCTTGTTATCGGCGTGTTCTGCCCGGTTTTGTTTCTGCCGAAAAACGTCTGCGGCAAGGAAGACCTGCGCTATATTCTGCTGCATGAGCTGACGCACGTGCGGCGGCGCGACCTGTTATATAAATGGTTTGCAGCGCTCGTTTGCAGCGTTCACTGGTTTAACCCGGTGGTTTATGCCGTATCGAAGCAAATTGAGGAGGAATGCGAGGTCTCCTGCGACTACTGTGTTGCGCAGAATTTATCTGCACAGGAACAGATTGACTATATGCGCATGATTTTAAACATGCTGACAAACGCACAGCTTAAGGCAAGGCCCCTGACTACACAGATGGCAGGGAGCAAAAAAAACTTAAAAAGGAGATTTGAAATGATGAAAAATAGAAAGAAGAAAAGCAGGCTCACCGCAGCTGTTTCGGTTTTTGTTGCGGCGGTAATGCTGTCGGCAACAGCATTTGCAAGCGGCCTTTTGCAGAACACGGTTAACACCGATTATCGGATTGATTTTTTGATGAACGGCGCGAAAATGAACTTAACCAACGAGCCATTTATGAAAAACGGCGAGGTCTACCTGCCCCTGCGGGAAACCTTTGAAAAAGCAGGAGTTTTTCAGCAGGAAGAAAGCTACCTCAGTTGGAACGAAGGAAAAATTGCTCTGTGTGTAGCCATTGATGTGCCGGCGACGATAACAGGCGCAGACGGCGGCCACGAGGAACTGACAACATTTTTATACCGTTACGGGCTGGAAATTGGATTGCCACAACTTTTGTTAAATCCCGAAACAGAAAGTGCCAAGACGGAAAAGAAAATGGAAAATGCGCCGGTTTTAAAAGATTCCGTAGCCTACGTTCCGTTTTCCTATATTGACTATATGTTCAGCCACCAAATGGGAGATTTGGGCTATATCGCATACAATAAAAACGGGGCTGTTGTTGAAAGTATATCTGTTCCTTCAAAAGCGGACGGAGAAACGGTTGTATATAACGGCACTAATTTTAAAAATCCCTCCTCGGTTATGAACAGCTTTTTTGAAGCCTTTGCGGTTTCCGATTTTGAGGCTATGAAGCTCTTTTGCACGCAGAACTGCATTGACAAATATTTTCGTTATTTAGACGGCGGACCATATTTAGCAAACGTCTATGATATGACGAAAGCGTCTGTCATTTCAATGAACATTCCCTTTTCAACTGGTGCGGCAAGCGCCGAAAAACGCATTCAGGTAACGGTGGAATGTGAGCGCCCGGCCCATTCTTCCGTATGGGGCGGAAGACGGTCGTTTCAGGTGGTTTTAGAAAAACAGCAGGATGGAACCTACCGCATTCATGAATTTGAAACTGTAAACTAAAACAAGAAAGCCGCGAAGCTTAATTCGCGGCTTTTTGCTTTATTCTTTTCCTGCTTTTCTCTGAACTAATTTCACAAGCTCAATAATCGGAATAATTACCACAGCCAGCCCCATTGCAATGGCATATTCTAAAAGCGAGATATGCTCAAAGCCGAATGCGTCTGACAAAAACGGCACATAAATGACCGCGGTGGTTAAAATGAAGGACAGTATCATTGCGCCCCACAAAAATTTATTTTGATTTTTTAAGGAAAACACCGATTTGCGCCGTGACCGCATGTTGAACGAATGAAAAATTTCAACCATGGAAAGGGTTAAAAACGCCATTGTCATGCCGTCTGCACTGTTTACAATTTCCCATCTGCCGGCTTCAATGAAATGGCCGATAAAATATGCCGAAAGGGTTAAAATTGTTACAATCACGCCCTGTAAAACTACGTCTATTCCCATTCCGCCGGCGAAAATGCCGTCTTTTGCATTTCTGGGCGAACGGCGCATAATGTCGCCCTCGCTTTTCTCCATGCCCAATGCTAAGGCTGGGAAGCAGTCTGTAATCAGGTTAATCCACAATAGGTGCACCGGCTTTAACACCACAAACCCCAAAATGGTTGCAAAGAATATTGACAGCACCTCGGCAAGGTTTGACGCCAGCAAAAACTGAATGGCTTTGCGGATATTGTCGTAAATCCGGCGGCCTTCCTCCACTGCGGAAACAATGGTGGCAAAGTTGTCGTCTGCTAAGACCATGTCGGCCACGTTTTTCGTCACGTCGGTTCCGGTAATGCCCATGCCCACGCCAATGTCTGCGTTTTTAATCGACGGCGCGTCGTTTACGCCGTCGCCTGTCATGGCTGTCACTTTTCCCTCGGCTTTCCATGCTTTCACAATGCGAACCTTGTGCTCGGGCTGAACCCGGGCATAAACCAAAAAGGTTTCTATGTTTTGTTTTAGTTCCTCATCAGACATATCATTAAGCTGTGCGCCGGTAATGGCTTCGCCCTCCGGCGATAAAATTCCCAGTTCCTTTGCAATTGCGGCGGCGGTGTCTTTGTGGTCACCCGTTATCATCACCGGACGGATTCCCGCCTGCTTGCACTCGTCAATAGCGGCTTTCACCTCGGGGCGGATGGGGTCAATCATACCGGAAAGTCCTAAAAAGCAAAGGTTCTGCTCCAAATTGTCTGCTTCAAAGCTTTCGGGCGGCGCGTCATAGCTTCTCATTGCGCCGCAAAGAACGCGCAGCGCCCTGTCTGCCATATTTTTGTTTTTTTCTAAAATTGCTTTGCGTGTTTCGTCGTCCAGCTCCACCGCTTCTCCGTTTGCCCATACATGGGTACAGCGTTTTAACACCTCGTCCGGCGCGCCCTTGGTGAACTGCACAATGGCCCCGTTTTCTGTTTTATGCACCGTGCTCATCATCTTCCGTCCGGAGTCGAACGGCGCTTCCCCAATTCTGGGGCACTTTTGCTTTAATTCTGTTTTATGAAAGCCAAGCTTAAATGCGTCGTTTACCAAAGCACATTCTGTCGGCTCCCCCACTGCGTCATTATTTTCGTCCAACTCCGCATCGCTTGCTAACGCCATTGCCGTGGCAAGATAGTCTATGTCCGGCCCGGCGTGTTCCACAACCGTCATTTTATTCTGGGTCAGCGTTCCGGTTTTGTCGGAACAAATTACCTGGGTGCAGCCTAACGTTTCAACCGCCGTGAGCTTTCTTATCACCGCATTGCGTTTCGACATGTTGGTAACGCCAATAGACAGCACAATGGTAACCACAGCTGCCAGTCCCTCGGGGATGGCCGCAACCGCCAGACTCACAGCAACCATAAAGGTGTCGAGCATGCCCTGCCCCGTTATGTTGGGATAGGAGCGGAACACGTCCAGCGCAAAGATAAACACGCAAATTCCAATTACTAAAAAGCTTAACACTTTGCTCAGCTGGTTGAGCTTTTTTTGCAGGGGCGTTTCATCATCTTTGGCGGCAGACAGCGCGTCTGCAATCTTGCCCATTTCGGTGTTCATGCCCGTTCCCGTAACAACTGCCTGGCCTCTGCCATAAACAACCGTGCTGCCCATGTAGGCCATATTTTTGCGGTCGCCTAAGGGCACGTCTTTTTCATCGCCCAGCGACAATGCCGAAACAGCTTTGTTCACCGGAACAGACTCGCCTGTAAGGGCCGCTTCCTCAATTTTCATGCTGGCGCTTTCAATAATTCGTGCGTCGGCAGGAACAGCGTCTCCCGCTTCTAACACAATGATGTCGCCCGGCACTAACTCCTCGCTTTTCACTGTGATTTGATGTCCGTCGCGTATCACCTTAGAGGTGGCGGCTGTTATTTCCTGCAAAGCCGCAATGGCCTTTTCCGCCTTGCTCTCCTGCACAACGCCAAGCACTGCGTTAATTAAAACAACTATCATAATGATAATGACGTCGGCAAAAGATTCCCCTGCATAAACTGCTGTAACGCCCGAAATAACGGCGGCGGCAATTAAAATTAAAATCATGGGGTCTGCCAGTTCTTTTAAAAACCGCGCAGCAAGCGACACCTTTTTGCCCTCTTTGAGCTTGTTTGGCCCAAACTTTGCAAACCGTTCGGCAGCGCTGGCAGAGGTTAAACCATTTTGTGACGTCTGATTTTGCTTCAGCACTTCGCTGACTTCTGTTAAATACTCTTTCAAGCCGTTTCCCTCCTAAGTGTACTTCCTTTAGTTTATGAAAAAGAAAGACTCATATACGCCTCCGGCAGGATTTGTATATGAGTCTCATTCTTTATGGATAGACCAGGCGGCTTTGCCGCCATGATGTTGGTGCTATCCCGCGTCAATTTTACGCGGAATTACTCCCTCATAATGATGTCGTCTTGTCTTATGCAAACACGCCCAGGTGTTCCAGCAGAATTTTAACCGCCATTAAAATTAAAACAATTCCACCGGCAAGTTCTGCCCTGGACTTATATTTTAACCCAAACACATTCCCAATTTTCACGCCGGCGGCAGACAAAATGAATGTGATTGAGCCGATAAAGCAAACTGCAGGAACAATGTTCACATTTAAAAATGCAAACGTTACGCCAACTGCCAGCGCGTCGATGCTGGTTGCCAATGCCAGCGGCAGCATAGAGCGGAATGAAAACGAGCTGTTTAGTTCGTCGCCCGAGCCCCTCGACTCCCGAATCATGTTAATGCCAATAATGGTGAGCAGCGCAAACGCAATCCAATGGTCACATTTTTCAATCATAAAACGAAACTGCGTTCCCAAAAAAAAGCCAATCAGCGGCATGAGCGCCTGAAACCCGCCGAAATAAAGGCCTGCTGTAAGCGCGTGCTTTAAGTTTACTTTGCTGACAGACAGCCCCTTACAGACGGAAACCGCGAATGCGTCCATTGATAAGCTGACCGCAATCAGAAAAAGTTCGATTAATCCCAAATTGTTCCACCAACTTAAAATTATTTTTAAAAATACTCGCCGAATATAGACGATTATTATACCATATGATAGAAAAAATGTCAATAGAATAACTACTCATTGATTCTTGGATTGTCTGTTCTGCCCAGCAGGTAATCTACGGAACAATTGAAATAGTCCGCAATTATTTCTAACAATTCGGCTGAGGGTGTATAATGTCGTTTTTCCAAATCATATATTAAACTTTTTCTTATACCGCATGAATCTAACAATTTGGTAATGGAAACATTTTTTTTATAACATAATTCTTTAATAATTTTTGCTGTCTTTTCATGTTTCATAAAATTCCAATCCTTTTATCACTTATTTATGTTTGGATTGTCTGTTCTTCCTAACAAATAGTCTACGGAACAGCCCAAATAATCGGCCAATGGAACAAGGTACTCAGAAAAAGGTTCCCGCTCACCCGAAGACCATTCATACAGTGTGGATTTTGGAATATTTGTTTCTTTTGCAATCTGATATACGGATAAATCGTTTGCTTCTAGTTTTTTATTTAAAATATCTTTAAACATTCGCCGAACCTTCCTTAATGATTTATTTTCGGATTGTCCGTTCTTCCTAACAAATAGTCTACTGAGCAACCTAAATAATCAGCAATCTTTGCAAGATTTATAGACGAAATTTCTTGCCCATGAGCCAATTGAGAAATCAAGTTAATGCCAAATCCCAAATCGGATAGCATTTTTTGTAAAGTTACACTACGTTCCCTAGCACATTTTTTTATTCTGTTTGCAATTTTCTCAGTATAATAACACATTATATCTTCACCTACTTATTTAAAATTCTCGAATTATCCGTTCTACATAAGAGATAATCTACAGAACAATCAAGATAATCTGCAATTTGAGCAAGTTTTATTGATGATATAACCTGACCTTTTGCTAATTGTGAAACTGTGTTTATTCCTAAACCAATTTCTGAAAGCATCGTTTGCATTGTAACACCACGTAATTTTGCTTGTAATTTAATTCTTTCAGCAATTTTTTGTGTATTATACATAAATTTTGCACCTCTTTTTCAGTATTTTGCACAAATTTCATTTTATACAGTGATTCATCTTGACATTCACTGGATAACGTGATATAATCTGTTTGTAATCAAAAAAGGCACGAGTCCCCCATAGGAAAGATATACATAGTTCGTAGCAGATTTATTATATCATTTTGTGGCGGACCTTGTCAACGTATGATTACCACTAATAATCCCCCGGCGCGGAATGGCATGCCGTTCCGCGCCCCCATTTCGGGAGAGGTGAGTCACTTTTGGAAAACACAAAATTCCTTGAACTGGAAGAAGTTTTAAGGAAAAAGTTAGTCCTGTGCAAAAATTCCTTTTCAACTTCTGAATATGAACGCTTTGAAGACGAGGTTTTTGACATCTGCGGCGAGATGGAGATGGTTGTCTCCAAAAACGCGTTTGCGCAGGGTTATCTCGACGGTTTTCGCACAGCGGCAAACTCTCTGGCAAGAGTTTTAAGCCGCGAAAAAAGCGCCGCAGACTAATGTCTGCGGCGTTTTGCTTTTTGTTATTTTATTCCGCAGGGCGCGCTGTGTCAGAAACACAGTAGGGCGCAATGGAAACAAAGTTGTTCCACAAATACGCTTTCGCATATGCCGCTTCGGTTGTGTCACCGCAGGGAATAGAATAAGTTCCTGAGGTGTTGTTCATCAGTTCGTTTACGTTATAGGTTTCAACGCCAATCATTTCGTCGTCGCTGTTATACAGCGCAACAATGGCTACAAATTCTTCTGTGTCAAACGTGTCTGTAACAATGTTCACTTCTGCGGTTAAATCTGTTCCCCATGTGCCCGTGAACGCAATTTTACGGACTGCCGTGCGCAAAGACGGGGTGTAAATATAGTCTGCTCCAGCTGTTAAACCGGGCGTATATAGAAACCGGATATATTTACCTGCATCCTTTTCCGTAATGGTGTAGGAAGACGAAGCTCCTGCTCCGGTATCCCCTTCTGCCAGTTGTCCCCATGTTTTGCCGTCTTTTGAAATAAACACCCTTTGGAAACCAAAGTCCGCACTGCCGTCGAACTCTGCACTGCCCGAAATCACGCCGCCTACCTCTTTGCTGGTCGCGGAAATGGCAGATTCAAATTCCGGCAGAACTTCAAAGCTTACGTTGTCAATATCAAAATCTCCTGCCAGCGGAGTGGTGCCGTCTGTCATGGTAAAGGTAAGCTTCGGCGATGTAATCAGCGTGTCGGTGTTTTTTACAATTACTTCATAAGACGCCCATTCGCTGGTTAACTCTGCCTGGGTTGATGACGCAGTGTCGCCTTCTGCCTTGTAAATGGAAGCACCAAGTTTTGCCCCGGCAACGTCGCTCTTTGCGTCGAACTTAATTTTGTAAGTTACTGACGGGTCCATTGCAACGTAGGCGGAAAATCCGTCGGTTGCTGCGCCTGTTTGGGTTACGCGGGCAAAATTCCTGTCTGCTTCTGAAGCATTTACCGCGGTGGTTCCCGTTTCAGTGATCCACGGTTTATAACCCGCCTGTCTTTCGTGGCCGTAAACCAACGTGTCAAGCGAGTCTTCAAAATCGCCGTTGTAAACGCTTTCCAACTGTTCTAATTTTATTTCATCAATATAATATTCCATGCCAGATTTTCCGGCAAATTCAGCCAAAGCGCCTGTCATCTGCGAACCAGCCACGTTGTGTAATCTCGGATAAAACGAAACTACCCGCTCGTAACATTCCTCCGGAACTGTTTGGTTCGGCGTTTTAAAAATACATTCATAATACTGCCAGTCACCTGTCAGTGCGTCGTCATTTTTCATAATAATGTTATAAGTTACGGTTGGTGCACCGTCTTTTAACGTAAAATAAGAGTTTACATATCCATACAAATATAGTCCAATTGTAGAAAGCGAAGCATCTGTTTCATTAGCGGTGCCCTTAGCCCACCACGAGAACTTATAGGCCTGACCGGGTTTTAATTTTAAATTGCCAAAACTGACTCCGTCTGCCGTTTGACCTGTAGGTTTCACCAGTCTGCAGCCTGCGGTTCCATTTGCTCCGCCAATGTCGGTGTTGCTGGTTTCATTGGTATCGTTTACCAGATAAACCGGCCCCTGAGTCTCATCATTGCCGGTTACAAGCTCGTTTCCCGGAACAGGCTCAACCCGTAAATCGTCAATTAAATAGGTTCCCGTTTTTCTTCCGGCACGGAACTCTATCCTGGAATAACCGGAATAGGTTCCTGTAGGTGTCTGCGCATTTCCGGCATCCCCAGAGCTCATAGTATGTCCGTCATACGAAAGCTTCAGCCAACCGTCTGTCAGCTGTTCTACCTTGCTGAAATACACAATGTCGTGGAACGATTTTTCTGAACCACCGTCCTGTTTATAATAGTGATAGAACACAAACATTGCCCTGTTCCCAGCAAAATTTGTGTCTTCCATGTCCAATGGTTTAATGCACATAGAAATATTATACTTCTTGTCATTAGGAACATTTACAATTTTTTCCCAGGTTACGCCGCCATATTGCGGTTCAGAAACTTCTGATGCACCGTTTTGAATTTTTAGTGCGCCGTGGCTCCCACCAATGCCTTCTTCCACCCATTCTGATTTGGCGCCGCGGTCATCTCTGTAGTCCTTCACGTTTGTTTCAAACCCACGCCAAAACGTGTTTGAAACATCCGCCGCGCTAGCCGAAATGCCAAAAGTCGCCGCCAGGCTGAACACCATGGTAAGTGACAGCAGCAAGGAACATAATTTCTTCATTTTATCTCTCCCCTTCATTATTTAGTGAAAACTATTTGTTGTATGTATTTTATACATACAACAAAGGGGTATACCCCTTTGTCTATATTAATACAGTTGTATTTTATCATACTTTTCATAAAAATCAAAGGGGTTGTTTAAAATTCAGCAAAATGCATAATTTCGCCGCCATTTTTTGCATATAATGCACAATTTCTGCATGAGTGTCATAGTGTAAATTTGTCAGTTTGACCATTTGGCTGTGTCAGAATCATATCAGTGCCGTTGATTTCAAGGTCAAAATAGTCGGTTTTGTCCGGCGACTCCAAATGAATTTCGGTTTCATTTTTTGTTACGTGCCAGCCGCGGATTTGTTCCTCTTTATCAAAGCAAATTGTGTGCAGCAGAAGATTGGTTTTTCCCTCTTTCTGCGGCTTCCAGCGGTAGCAAAGGCCGCTCCCCTCTTTGCCCTGCCCATGAAAATTCGGTTCCGGGTGATAGTAGTCGTGGGCATAGCCCCAGCCAAATGAAAAGTCTGTGCCGCATACTTCCCCGTCAGCCGCCGCATACATAGAAAACAGCTTTACGGCGCTTTGCCCTTTGCGGAACACAATTCGTTCTTCATTATATATGTGCACCTTTAAATCGTTTTCCCGGTTATCCAGCGTGAAATTTGCACAAAGTGAAACAGGCTCGTCTGCTTCCACAAAATCTATAACTGCCATCATGTGGGGCAGCTTTACAAAAAAGGCGCGAACATATTTTTTCACCTCGCCGCCGTAGAGCTTTGTGCCGTCGGAAATCACCACATACATATCCCCCGCTGCTCTCGCGCAAACCAGGCTGTTAAGCGGCTCTGTGTAGTGGCGGACATCACCGGAAACCTCCTTTTGCACAAGTTCCCGCCCATTTTTAAAGATGAGCGCACAGTTGTGGCTTTCCGCATTACGGGAGCGCTGGTGGGCGTTTAAGCGGTAGCAGCAGTGGCCGGGGTCGTGGAAAAAACGCTCACCAAACACCTGAAGCTGAAAGCTGTTTTGGTCAAAATGCCGGTGGGCGGTAGCTGCAAGCGGTTTGTAACCCGCAGAAATTGCCAGCTCCGAGCCAGGGTTTTCCCACGCATCGCGCATGAAAATGTGCCCGTTTTCAAACACGTTAAATTCCGGAAGCAACGCCTGCTTGGGCGAAACGGCCGCTGTTTCGTAGGGATATTGAAAAACGCAGTAGCTGCCCGTATAGTGAAAGCCAAATGCAGAAAGTTCGTCTGACAAAAGGCTTTCCCCCTGATAAAGTTCCTCTAAAAGCCACTTTGCAAGGCCCCGGCTGCGTTCGTTTTTACTCTTTCGCGCAATTCGCGCCAAAAGGTCGCCAGAGGGCCTGTAAATATGCGCGCTGTCTCCAAAATTAAAAAACTGCGGCACGCTGCCGCCTATGCGGTTAACAACATGCTTTCCAATATAGCTGGAGGCATACCAGCCTGCAAGGTTTGCAAAAACTTCGGTGTTCAGTTTTTCTTCGTCTATGCCGAACCGTTCGGCCACCTCGTGAAAATGGGCCAGATTGTGGGCCGCATAGCTGGAATATTGCAGGCTTTCCCCATAGCTGTCTGAATTAAACGCCTCTTCCGCCATTTTGCAATATGTCAGTGCTCGCTCCATGGCCGCGCCGTCTGACAGCACCGCCGCGCAGGTTCCAAAGCCGTTTAACAGCACCATGAACCAGTTTATAATGCGCCCCTGAAAGGCGTTTCCTGCCAGTACTTCGGTAATATACCGCTCACAAAGGTGCAGGCCATAATTTCTTAATGCCGCCTCTATTTTATTTTTTTCTTCTTGATGGAACAGCGCATATCCGTTCACATAGGCGTCGCACAGCGTCACAGCAATGTGCGCCGTTTCCAGCGACCCAATGCAGGGCTTTTGCTTCGGCCTGTAAAAAGGCCCCAGCCATTCTTCCTCAGAGAGGGCCGCAATGTCAAGCGCGCGGTTTTTTATCCACTTGGCCGCCTCCTCGTCTTTTTCTGCAAGATAGAACACGCACACGTCCGACATGCGGCTTGAGCACACGTGATACCACGCGCAGGCGTCGCCAGAATGGGAGAAGCTGTCTGCTAAAATATGCTGTTTTGCCCGATTCTTCACTTCTTTATAAAGGGTTTTCACATGGCTGTCTTCCGGCTGGCTTAAAAACGTATTAATTTCCTCAGACTGAATAAACTGAATCACTTAAATCTCCTCCATTCCGTTCCTGTGGGCTTCTGTCAACGCTAAAATAAACGCGCCGTAGGAGTGCACTTCGTCTTTCGGCGGCACCAGGGCCAAATACTCTGCAATTTCACCCGTCCGCTTCGGGCAAAGGCACCCCGGGCAGGAGTTGTAGGTAGCAAAGTCGTTGTCAATAAAGCCTAAAAGAGCATTTATGCCTTTTTGAAATGCTTTTTTATAGCGTTCGTCCTTTAAAATGCCCCGCCGAATTCCAGCGCCTAAGCCGTAAAGAATTAATGCTGTGCCGGAGGTTTCATGCCAGGCGTCTTTGTCGGTCAGCTCCTGGTTCCACATGCCGCCGTCTGTCTGAACTTTTAACAGCGCATCTGTAAATTTCACATACTCGTTTCTTGCTTTTTCAAAATGGCGGGAGGTTTTTGGCAAATATGAAATTAAATCTGCAAAACCAACATATCCCCAGCCGTTTCCTCTGGACCAGTGATCTTTTGAAATTGCCTCCGGTTTTCCCGTAACAAAGCCCCGGCACTGGTGCAAAAGGCCGTTTTCTTTGTCTAAAAACAGCTCATACATCAAGAAGCACTGTTCTGCGCCAAAGTCAACATACGCTTCGTTGTCAAGCGCCAGGCCGGCAAACAGCATGAAGGGGGTAACACAGGTGACAACATCAATCCACACCTTGTCCGGCCCCACTTTTGCCGAAGTCAAAATGCCGTCCGCACTTTTGGGAGCCGCCAAGGTTTTGTCTGCATATTCCCTGGTTGCGGCATAAAACCGCTCTTTTACGTCCTTTGCTAAGGTAATCTTCCCAATTTTGTCAAGATAGGTGAAATATGCTTTCCCGTTTCCTCCTGCGGTGTAGCTGTCGAAATTGCCTACCATTTGGCCCGTTTTGTCGGGATAGGCGTCTAAAAAACCAATTACCTTCTTCAAAAACCGGGGACTTTCTAATTCCGCCGCGGCCTGCGCCGCGCCGTAGAACATCAACAGACCGTAATATTGAGACGGAACGTGCATTTTTTGATTTCTCAAAACTAGGTTTTGCGCCATGTCAAGAGGTTTCATTTTCCGTTCCTCACTTTACTTTTTAAATTTTGCCGTACATTCAAAGTCGATAGAGTGGATTTGCACATGGGACGGTGTCGTCATTAAAAAATAAATTATGTCCGACACGTTCTCCGCTGTCATCAACGCGGTTCTGTCTACCGGGCGGTCGCCCCAGAAAGGTGTGTCCACGCCGCCGGGATTTACTGTGGTCACGCGGATGCCCCTTTTGGCATACTGCAAAAACAGTCCCTCAGACAGCTTGTTCACCGCACCTTTTGCCATGCAGTAAACCGGCGCGTTGGCATTGGTGTTGCGGGCCGCCATGCTGCCGGTGTTAATAATCATGGCCGGGTCGTTTGCATATCCTGCAAAATGCTTGCTCATCAAAAACGAGCCTTTCACGTTCACATCCATCACCGTGTCATAAAGGCTTTCCTCCGCCTCGTCGTATTTGCAAGGCATGGACAGACCGGCCAGGTTTACCAGATAATCAAACTTTTTCTGCTTTTCCACCGCGGCTTTATAAAATTTTATAACTTCCGCTTCTTTGGTTACGTCTACGCTCATGGAAAAGCAATTTTCCCCAAGCTCCGATGCAATTGCCTTTGCCCCGTCTTCTGTGTGGCTGGCCGCAGCAATAAAAGCGCCGTTTTCTGAAAGCTTTTTACACAGCGCACAGCCAATTCCGCCGCTTGCTCCCGTTACAATTACGTTTTTACCTTTAAAATCCATGTTTATTTCCATCCTTTCTTCCTTTTAAAAATATCCGCCGTTTTGAACCACTTCAGAGGGCTTCATGCCCCCATCTACCATTTTTTTAATTTCCACTTCATTGTCCCTTATCTTTTCTGCTTCCACCAGAACCTCATAGGCAATATCTCTGGGAATACAGATACAGCCGTCAATGTCCCCCAGCATCACGTCTCCCGGGCAGATGGTAACTTTGCCAATGGTAACCGGCTTTTGATAGCCCGTTAAACGGAACCTGCCCAGCATGCCGCTTGAACTTCTGTAACGGCAAAACACTGGGAAGCCTTGTTCCAGCACGCGGTTTGTGTCACGCACGCCGCCGTCAACCATTGCGCCGCGGCAGCCCCGGGATTTTGCCGCCATGGTCATGATTTCGCCCCACTGGGCCGCGCTGTTGTCACCGCCGGTTGCCCAAACGCAAACCGTGTCTTTTCCGATTGCCTCCAGCATTTTGGCGCGCTCCTCCATTTCGCCCTCCTGCTCGGTGCTTTTCTCACCGCTGATGCAAAACGCAATACCCGCCACTTTCATTTCGTCTTTAAGCGGCATAATCGTTTCAGGAAGCGTTTGACTAAGCTTTCCCATAGCTCGGAGCACGTCGTTCACCATGGGCGTTGTCACGCCCATGTATCTTGCGCAAAGCTCCGCCTCCAAAATGGGAAACTGTTTTATCACTCGTTCCATTTTCTCACCCTTTTTATTTGGTATTTGATTTTATTTTATCACGTTTTTTTAAGCATTTCCATTAAAGAAACGATTTTTTCATATAGAAAACGCTTTACTTTTTTTACCGCCAATGGTATGATAAAATCAACACAAACAAGGGAGATTTTGAAAATGGGCTATGAAAATATGGATTTTGTGGTAACAGATGTAAACTATGTGGTGGAACGGCCCCACACAGCAAGCTGGGCGGTAAAAAATATATGTTTTGAGCAAAACTATGTTATGGCGTTTTCCGCCGACGGTTTTGTGACCTATGAAACAGACGGCAGAAAAATTTCTGCCGGGCCAAACGACGTTTGCATTTTCCCGCCGGGCAATGTCCGGTCAGGAAAAGCCGACAGACTGCATCCCTGGCATTTTGTTTCGGTGAATTTTGACCTTACGTTATATAAAAGAAGCAAAGCCGGTTATAACCGCAGCATGATTTATGTGCCTAAGGTTTCCGGCGAGGCGGGCCGTTTGTTTTTCACTCTTTCAAAGGTGTGGGCAGGAAAAGAACCGCTCTACCGCTTGAAAAGCCGCACAATTGTGCAGGAAATTTTAATATCTTTACTCTCTGCAAAAATGGAAAGCGCCGCGCCCGGCCATGGGCAGCTGGATTTTGCAAAAAAATATATTCAGGAAAACTTTACCGGAGATATTTCCCTTGAATTTTTAGCCGGCGAGGCCGGATTTTCACTTTCTCACTTTCGCAAGCTATTTACTGCATATTATGGGAAGTCTCCGAAACAATATATATTATATCTGCGTTTAAACAAGGCAAAAGACCTTTTGGCGGCCAATGAGTTTAACGTCAGCGAAACCGCGCGCCTATGCGGGTTTAAAAACGTATTTTATTTCAGCGACCTTTTTAAAAAAACGTTTGGCTTGGCTCCGAACGCGTTCCGCACCCAGCGGCAGGAAAAATCTTTTTGAAAGAAAAAAGGAAAAAAGCGTTTATTGTCGAATATAATAGGTAGAAGGAAGTTTACGTGTTTTTTAAAGGAGGTTTTCAATTGGCGCGGTTTTTGCAAAGTTCCATTGATGAAGTTCTTCGGCGCTGTGACATTGTTGAGGTTGTTTCGTCTTATGTTTCTTTGCGCAGAAATGGTTCCGATTATGTAGGCTTGTGCCCCTTTCACCGCGAAAAAACCCCCTCGTTCCACATCAGCGCTGACAAGCAACTTTTCTATTGTTTTGGCTGTGGAACGGGCGGCAATTTAATTGACTTTATCATGAAAATTGAAAACCTGGACTTTGTGGATTGCATAAAGTTTCTGGCCGACCGCGCCGGCGTTGTGCTGGAGGAGGAGGTTTACAGTCCTGCGGTGCAGAAAAGGCATGACATGCGGGAACGGATTTTAAAAATGAACAAGCTCGCCGCAAAGCATTTTGTGGCAAACCTTTCCACCGAGGCTGCCAAAGCGGCCCGGGGCTACGCTTCGAAACGGGGGCTAACCCGCGAAATTATTGCCACCTATGGAATTGGGTTTGCGCCGGAATCCTGGTCGGACCTGACTTCATTTTTAAACGGACACGGTTATAAAAATGACGAAATCGTTATGGCCGGCCTGGCGGTGAAAAACGACAAGGGCCACGTTTACGACAAGTTCCGCAACCGTCTGATGTTTCCCATCATTGACGTGCGGGGAAATGTGATTGCATTTGGCGGCCGCGCTTTAGGGGACGACGCCGCAAAATATATGAACTCGCCGGAAACGCCTGTTTTTCACAAGGGGGACAATGTGTTCGGCTTAAATGTGGCCAAGCAGTTCGGCGCAAAAGACGGGCTGATTTTGGTGGAGGGCTATATGGACGCTGTGTCGCTGCACGTTTACGGTTTCCCAAACGCCGTGGCAGGCCTAGGCACCGCTTTAACCGACGGACAGGCCTCTTTGCTCAAGCGATATTCTAACGTAGTTTACGTCTGCTATGACAGCGACGAGGCCGGGCAAAAAGCAGCAGACAAGGCAATTGATATTTTAAGTGCCGGCGGGGTGAAGTTAAAGGTTTTGTCCTATACTGGCGCAAAAGACCCGGACGAGTTTTTAAAAACCAAAGGGGTGGAAAGCTTTAAACAGGTAATTGCAAAAGCGCTTTCCGCCACGGAGTATAGAATTTTAAAGGCCAGGAAAAACTATAATCTTGTCGAATCAGACCAAACGGTTGAGTTTTTAGAAAAGGCCGCCGAAATTTTGGCGCAAAATCCCAACGCGGTGGAGCGCGAAATTTACATGAAACGAATTTCTCACGAAACCGATATTTCCGTAGAATCAATTTCGGCCCAGGTGAATAAACTGATTTATAACAAAAACCGCAAGCAATTAAAAATGCAGGAGCGGAAGGTGCAAAGCGTTAACAAACCTGACATGCTTCCGCGGGGGCAGACGGCCCAGCCCACCTCCGTTTATAAAGCGGAGCGAATGCTGCTGAATTTAATGTTTTTTAACAACTCCGCGTTTCGCACCGCAAAATCAGAAGTTTCTCCTGACGAGCTGACCGATTTAAAAAACAGGGATTTGTTTCAGGCCATCATAAAATTTAAAGAAAGTAACGACAGCTGCAACGCACCTGTGTTTTTGTCCTCCCTGCCGGAGGAAATGAAAGCCTTGGCGGCGGATATTTTATATAAAGAATATATGGGGGACTCTGTTGCGGCTGTGAAAGATAATATCAATAAAATTAAAAAGCAGAATTTGAATAACCGGATTAACAAGCTTGCCGCCGAGGGCAAAATTGATGAGATAAACGCTCTTATCAAAAAGGAAAACGAGAGGAGAAGCGAAATTGACTGAAGTTGAACAAAAGAAATCAGACGCCATTGCCAAACTGACTGCCAAAGGCCGCACCAACGGCATTTTAACCTACAAGGAGATTATGGATTCATTGTCGGAAATTGAAATGGAGCCGGAGCAAATTGAACATATATACGAGGTTTTAGAACACGAGGGCATCGAAGTAGTTTCTGACCTTGACAAGGAAATGGAAAAAATTGAGGAGGAATTTGAAGAAATTAAACCCTCCGAGGATATGGACATTAACGCCGAGGTAATGGAAATTTCGTCGGCAGAAGGCGTTTCCATTGATGACCATGTCAAGATGTATTTAAAAGAAATCGGCAAGGTTCCGCTTTTAGACGCAGAAGAGGAAATGGATTTGGCAAAGCGCATGTCGGAAGGCGACGTTACTGCAAGAAAGCGTTTGGCCGAGGCAAACCTTCGTTTAGTTGTCTCCATTGCAAAGCGTTATGTTGGCCGAGGCATGCTGTTTTTGGATTTAATTCAGGAGGGTAATTTAGGTCTGATTAAGGCCGTTGAAAAGTTTGACTATGCAAAGGGCTATAAATTCAGCACCTACGCCACCTGGTGGATTCGCCAGTCCATTACCCGCGCCATTGCCGACCAGGCAAGAACCATTCGAATTCCGGTGCATATGGTGGAAACCATTAACAAGTTAATTCGTGTTTCCCGCCAGCTGGTGCAGGAATTGGGCCGCGACCCGCACCCCAATGAAATTGCAAAAGAACTGAACATGTCGATTGACAAAGTGCGCGAAATTATGAAAATTGCCCAGGAGCCTGTGTCATTGGAAACCCCCATCGGCGAGGAGGAAGACAGCCACCTGGGAGACTTTATCCCGGACGACGACGCGCCGGCGCCTTCTGAAGCCGCATCGTTTATGCTGCTGAAAGAACAGCTGGGCAACGTGTTAGACACGCTTTCTCCCAGAGAATCAATGGTTTTAAAGCTGCGGTTTGGTTTGGAAGACGGCCGCGCCAGAACACTGGAAGAAGTCGGCAAGGAGTTCGACGTAACACGCGAACGGATCCGCCAAATTGAGGCAAAAGCTTTAAGAAAGCTGCGGCATCCTAGCAGAAGCAAAAAATTAAAAGACTATTTAGAATAAAAAATAAAACGCGGGATGTGCCCCGCGTTTTATTTTTTGCCTGTACGTCACTCTTCGTGTCATATTGTCACGTCGATTTTTGACAGAAAGCGTAATATACTGTAGAAACCCGAAACATCTACCATTTAATTCCAAATTATTTACAAAAATTGGTAAAAAGTACTTGAATTATAAAAATTAACGTGTTATAATAGTCTCATAACGGAGATGTAAATAATTACCAATTAATTCAAAAGACATCAGGAGGAATATGACATGATAAGAATTGTATTAGTAGATGACAACTTAGAGGTGCGAAATAGTTTGACAGAATATTTTCAAAATGTGCCGGACATAGAACTGGTTGGAACTGCAGAAAACGGAGAAGAAGGATATAAACAAATTTGCAATTTAAAACCCGATGTGGCAATTTTAGATATTGTAATGCCAAGGCTGGACGGTTTAGGGTTATTGGAGCGGCTGGCGCAAAACCAGTCCTGTGCAAATACCTGCTATATTATGTACAGCGCCATTGGCAACGATAAAGTAACACAAAAGGCAATTTCATTGGGCGCACACTATTATATCATGAAGCCTTGCAACGACTATGCCGTGATTGCAGACCGAATCCGTCAATTGTATTCTTTTATGAATATTCCGGCATCCATTCAGAGTATTTCAAAATCTAATGGAATTGCAAAAAATATGAACATGCCCATTGATGAGAACAATTTAGAAAGCGTTATCACAGACATCATTCACGACATTGGCGTTCCCGCCCACATCAAAGGCTACAACTATTTAAGAAACGCAATTGACTTGTGTATCCATGATGATGAGTTTATTAACTCCATAACAAAACTGTTATATCCCACCGTGGCAAAAAACTTCAGCACCACCTCCTCCAGAGTGGAACGCGCTATCCGCCACGCTATTGAAGTGGCATGGAACCGCGGCCGCGAGGAAGTATTGACAGACATTTTCGGCTATACCATCGACACCAACAAGGGAAAACCCACAAACGGCGAGTTCATAGCCATGATTTCCGATTCCATTAAGCTGAAAATGAAAAAAGCAATGTAACGGTGCCTTGAGAAACGCCCCCACCCTTCGGCCTGCGCACCATAGGATTTATGATACAAACCTCCCCCTAAGGCGCGCAGGCCGCTACTATAAAAATTATTTATATGCAAAAGGATAAAAACACAGCCTCTTTGGTTGTGTTTTTATTCGCTTTATGGTATAATTGACTGGCAAACGGAGGTTGTTGATATGAAAAAAGCAACAAGCGCGCTGACTGCGTTAGCAGGTGTTGTTATGGTTGCGTTTGCCGTCAGCGTTTTTTATGTGCCGAATAAAATCGTGAGCGGAGGTGTTTCCGGCCTTTCCACCATCATGTTTTATACGGCAGGGATTCCCACATCTGTTACATATGCGGCTGTGAACATTTTGCTGGCACTCATTGGAATTTGGGTTTTGGGAAAAGGGTTTATTTTAAAATCCTTTGTATGTTCCATGATTTTATCGGGCTTTATTGAACTATTCTCTTGGCTCCCTCCTATAACAGACAATATTCTTCTTGCGGCGGTTTTTGGAGGCGTGGTGTATGGGTTTGGCATTGGCCTTGCATTTTCGCAAAATGCCTCCACCGGCGGAACCGACATATTGGGCAGGCTGTTCCAGCACTTTTTTCCGCATATGCCAATTGGAAAGCTGCTTTTAATCATTGACGGAACAGTTATTTTAACGTCACTTTTTGTGTTCCGTGACATGGAGCTGATTTTGTTTGGTATTGTGGCGCTGATGGTATCATCTTTCGCGATTGACTATTTAATCCGCAAGCTGAACATTTCAAAACTTGCCTTTGTTATCACGAATAAAGGAAATGATGTGGCACGCTATTTAATTTCCACCTCTACCCGCGGGGTAACGGTGTTCGACGTGACCGGCGCCTATTCAAACGAGAAAAAAACCATGCTGATGTGTGCCATTAAAGAGCGGGAAATGCCAGCGTTTCAGAAAAAAATTGAAGAATTAGATGCGCACGCCTTTACTATTTTCTCAGAGTCCCAGCAAATTGTGGGAAACGGTTTTCACGTTTACAGATAGGGCTGTGGCACAAACATGAACGGAGGTTTTATATGAATCCAATTTTGCCATTAAGCGAATTTATTCCTGACGTAGAGGCGCACCAATTTTTGGACGGCCGACTGTATTTATACGGCTCTATGGATATCTGCGGCGAAGACAGATGGTGCAGCAAGCAATACAAGGTGTTTTCCACCGATGATATGAAACACTGGACTGACCATGGCATTAGCTTTTCAACAGATCAGCAGGGAATGGGAGTGTTTGCCGGCAGCATTCTCTATGCGCCGGACTGCATAGAAAAGAACGGCAAGTATTATCTTTATTTTTGTACGGCGGTTTTAAACGGAAAGGGATTGGCAAACGGCGAGGGCATGGCTGTCAGTGATAATCCTTGGGGTCGCTTTAAGGAGGTTCGGCCAATTCCCCTTGCCAACGAAGACGCAATTGACCCGGCAATTTTTATTGATGATGACGGTGCGGCATATCTGTATTGGGGGCAGTTTCGGTTACGGGGCGCGCGGTTAAAAGAAAATATGCGCGAAATTGATGAAGCCACATTAAACACCAATATCATCAACGAGGACAGTCATGGGTTCCACGAAGGTTCCTCCATGCGCAAACGCGGCGATACTTATTATTTGGTTTATGCCGACGACAGCAGCGGCGCGCCAACCCGGCTTTCTTATGCCATGGGCAAATCTCCTTTAGGGCCTTTTGAGCAGAAAGGGATCATCATAGACAACATCGGCTGCGACCCTTCTGTATGGAACAACCACGGCAGCATTGCGGAATTTAACGGCCAGTGGTATGTGTTTTACCATCGCCAAACCCATAACAGCAAGTTCAGCCGCAGAGTATGCGTTGAACCAATCACCTTTCAGGAAGACGGCTCCATCAATAGGGTGGAAATGACAACCCAGGGTATTGACGGCCCCTTACAGCCGGAAATGAAAATGGATGCCGGCCGCGCATGCCAGCTCAGTATGAACGCTTTTATTCAGCGGGACGGGAAAGATGAATATATTCAAGCTGTAACAGACGGCGACAGCGCCATATACAAATATTATGCGTTTGACGGAGCCCAAAGCAGCTTTACTGCCATTGTAAGGGGCGCAAAACGAAACAGTCAGATTGAAATTCGGCTGGACCATATTGCCGGCGAACTTTTGGGCGTTTGCCAAATTCCCCCGGCGCAGAATCCAGAACAATGGACAGAGGTTTCCTGTAAAATTAAAAAAGCAAACGGAAAACACGGGCTTTGCTTGGTGTTCAGAGGTTCTGGAAAAGACCTGTTTCAAATTCAGAAATTTTGGTTTTATCAGTGATTTAAAATAATATAGGAGGAATGAAGATGAAAAAAATATACCGCGGTCTTGCCGCCTATCTGTGTGTTATAACAATCATTGGGCTGTCTGGCTGTTTTTATAAAAAAAAGACAGATTCTGAAAGTTTCCGTGCCGCAGCTGAGGCAAAAGGCTATGAAATTCAGGACGTGACAGACCGGTTTGACCCCGAAGTAGGCGTTTCAAAATGTTATTACGTTCGCATTCCGGAGGAAAACTTTGAGCTTGCGTTTTATGCGGTGGAAACACAGAAGCAGGCAAAAGCCATGTGTGACCAGAACAAAAAAAAGTTTGAAAACTTTGCCGGCGGCGCCACGGGTGAAACCACCGGTTCAGGCAATAACGTGAAATATTCCTTAACTGCCGAAGGCCGGTATATGGTTAACTCCTCCATCGGCAACACGTTTATTTATGCCGACGTGCCGGAGGAAAAAGCAGAGGACGTGAAAGCAGTTTTAAATGAATTGGGGTATTAAAAAATGCGGCAGATAATATCTGCCGCATTTTTATTTCATTTTCAAAACATCTTTTACGTTTTTCACTATATTTTCTGCCGTTAGGCCATAAATTTCAAACAGCTCTGCGGGCTTGCCCGACTGCCCGAACACATCTTTCGTTCCCACGCGCTTCATGGGAACGGGGAAGTTTTCACACAAAACTTCGGCAACCGCGCTTCCCAGCCCGCCAATGATGTTGTGTTCCTCTGCCGTGACAATGGCGCCTGTTTCCTTTGCCGCCTTGATGATAATGTTGCTGTCAATGGGTTTGATGGTAGCCATGTTAATCACGCGGGCCGAAATTCCTTCCTTTGTCAGTGCTTCTGCCGCTTCCAGCGCTGTGGGCACCATCAGGCCCGTAGCAATGATAGAAACGTCTGACCCCTTAGCTATCTCCACGCCTTTTCCAATTTCAAAGTTATATGTTTCCCGGTCGAAAATTTCCGGCACTGCCAGGCGCCCGAACCGTAAGTAAACAGGGCCGTTATGCTTGATTGCGGCCTCCACTGCCAAGATAGACTCCGCCTTGTCCGCAGGGTTGATAATTACCATGTTGGGAATGGTGCGCATCAGTCCAATGTCTTCTAAACACTGGTGGGTTGCGCCGTCCTCCCCCACTGAAATGCCTGCGTGGGTCGCGCCGATTTTTACGTTCAGGTTGGGGTAGCAAATGCTGTTTCTTACTTGCTCGAATGCACGTCCTGCCGCAAACATAGCAAAGGAGCTTGCAAAAACGATTTTACCGCATGTGGCTAATCCTGCTGCGGTGGACATCATGTTTGCCTCTGCAATCCCTGTGTTGAAAAAGCGGTCGGGGAACTTCTTTTTAAAGGTATCGGTTTTTGTTGATTTCGACAGATCCGCATCCAATACCACAATATCATATTTTTCACCGAACTCGGCCAAAGCCTGTCCATATGCCTCTCTTGTTGCAACTTTTCCCATGATTACGCCTCCTTTTTCAAACGGTCAAGCTCTTGGTCCAGCTCTTCCATGGCCTGCTGGAACTGTTCGTCATTGGGCGCCGCGCCATGCCATGCGGCGTTGTTCTCCATAAACGAAACTCCCTTGCCCTTAATGCTTTTTAAAATGATTACCGTCGGCTTGCCCTTTGTTGCTTTCGCCTCGTTGATTGCGGAAAGCAAAGCTTCAAAATCGTGAGCGTCGCTTACAATTACATGCCAGCCGAAGGCGGCGAACTTTTCGTCAATCGGCAGAGGAGACATCACTTCTGCTATATCCCCGTCAATTTGCAGTCCGTTAAAATCCACAAAGGCGGTGAGGTTGTCCAGCTTATAGTGCGGCGCATACATGGCCGCTTCCCAAACCTGGCCTTCTTCTAACTCGCCGTCGCCTAAAATCGTATAAACACGGTAGGGCTTGCTGTCAATTTTCCCTGCCAGCGCCATGCCGTTTGCGGCACAAACGCCCTGGCCCAGCGAACCGCTGGACATGTCTATTCCGGGCACGCTTTTCATGTCAGGATGGCCCTGGAGGTAACTTCCGGTTTTACGGAATGTTGCCATGTCCTCCCGCGGGAAGTACCCGCGCTCTGCCAACACACCGTAAAGCGCCGGCGCACAGTGGCCTTTGGAAAGAACAAACCTGTCGCGGTCAGGGTCTTTCGGATTTTCAGGGTTTATGTTCATTACCTCAAAATATAAAATAGTAAGTACATCTGCAATGGAAAGAGACCCGCCCGGGTGCCCCGATGCGGCTGCGTGAACAGCCGTCAGCGCATCTTTCCTAACGTTTGCGGCAATAACCTTTAGTTCTGTAATTCTTTGTTTGTCCAAGAAGTTACAGCTCCTTTCTTAATGTATTGGATATATTTTAAAACCTTCTCCCGTAACCTGGCGCGCTTGGGAATAAACTAAAAAAGCACGCTTGTCATGTCTTTCAACAATCCGTTCAAGCCGAATCAGTTCAAACCGTTTTACAACGCACATCAGCATGGTGCGGTCCTCTTTAATATACATACCGCGGGTATAAATTCCCGTAACGCCCCGCTCCACCTTTTCCATAATCTCTTTGGCAATTTCCTCGCTTTTGTCCGAGATAATATACACAATTTTTGCCACATTGGCGCCGGATATGATGTAGTCTACCAAAAGCGAATTGATAAACAGAGTTAAAATACCTGCCAGCACCAACTCGGTGTTGCGGAACAGATACGCGCCGGAAGAAATGATCACAATGTCGATAATAAAAATCCATTTTCCTACGTCAACTGCAGGAATGGCCTTATGCCCCAAGGAGGCCAAAATGTCTGTTCCGCCGCTGGTGGCGCCTGCTAAAAACACAATGCCAAATCCCATGCCGAGTAATGCGCCGCCAAAAACAGACGCCATAATGAGGTTTTCGGTCAGGCCGGGCAGCAGGGCGGTAACGTCTGTGAACACAGAAAACAGAATTGTGCCGTAAATGGAACGAATTCCAAATCCATGACCCAAAAAAATGGAGCCCAAAATAAACAGCGGAATGTTGATTAACAGCATAAACGTTCCCATGGGAAAGCCGGTTAAGCGGTTTACCAAAATCGCAATACCGGAAGCGCCACCGGAAACAATGGCATGGGGCGCTAAAAATAGATTAATTCCTAAAGACGCTAAAAACACGCCTGCTGTAATTGCGGCATAGATTTTTATGGTGCGAACTGTTTTTTTTAATTTCAAATTCCATTCCTCCGAGCTATTATGCCCGGCTAATTGCGGCAAAAGCAAATTCTAAAACTTCGCTTAACCTTTCCTCCTGTCCTGTAATGAACAGATACCCCACCAGTGCCTCAAGGCCTGTTGCCTGGCGGTAGTCGTTCATGTCGGCATGTTTCGGCACGGTGTGAATATTGGTGTTTCTGCCGCGCTTGTAAATGCCCAGTTCTTCATCAGAAAGGCTACTTTTCAGTTCATGCATTGCTGTGCTTTGTGCTTTTGCCTTTACATAGCCTACGGCAATTTTATGTAGCTCTCCGGCAGGGCGGCTGCCGGCGGACAGGATTTTTGTTCTGATAAATAACTCGTAAACGCTGTCGCCCACAAAGGCTAAGGTGAGGGGCGACAGTTCCCGCACATCTGGCGCGTTCGTTTCTTTTAAAATTGACTCAATATTCATGTTTCCCTCTATTTTTCCAAAATTCTGATTTTCATGCCCTGACGGGTGTCTGCAACTTCAATTCCCAACGAAAGCAGCTCATCACGGATTTCATCAGCCTTTGCCCAGTCTTTTTGAGCGCGGGCTTCTTTGCGCTGCTCAATCAGTTCTTTTGCCCGCTCAGATATAGTATCCTCCTGTTGGCGGTGAAATATTCCCAAAACACCGCCAAGCTCGCGCATAAGGCCAATTGATACGTCATAAAGCTCCTTTGGCCAAGCTTCTTTGTTTGCGCTGTTTAAATATTTTACCAAATCGAATAAGGCGGCAATTGCATCTGCGGTGTTTAAATCGTCGTCCATCGCGGCGCAGAACTTGTCTTTAAACGATAAGATTTCAGTTTTTGCCGTTTCCACTTCAGGCGTTAACGGTCGTTTTTTCGATTTCTCCGTTAAAAATTCCAAATTATAAAGGCAGTTATAAAGACGGTCTAAACCGGATTTCGACTGAGCCAGCAGTTCGTCTGCAAAATTGATGACGCTTCTGTAGTGGGCGCTGAGCATAAAGAACCGGATTACCTCATAGTCATATTTTTTTGCCACGTCGCGGACAGTAAAAAAGTTGCCCTTAGATTTAGACATTTTTTCGTTGTCCACATTGATATAGCCGTTGTGCATCCAATACCGCGCGAAGGGTTTTCCGTTGGCGCACTCGCTTTGGGCGATTTCGTTTTCGTGGTGGGGGAAAATCAGGTCCTGCCCGCCGGAATGAATGTCAATGGTATCGCCTAAGAACTTGTTTACCATGGCAGAGCACTCAATGTGCCAGCCGGGCCTTCCCTCTCCCCAGGGGCTTTCCCACGCTGGCTCCCCTTCTTTTTTTGCTTTCCACAGGGCAAAATCGGTAGGGTT
The DNA here is from genome assembly GCF_037235575.1 of Congzhengia sp. NCBI lineage: Bacteria > Bacillati > Bacillota > Clostridia > Eubacteriales > Oscillospiraceae > Congzhengia > Congzhengia sp. The sequence continues at coordinate 29,515 of NZ_JAXUNN010000019.1, forward strand.
TCGTTTCACGTCGGTTACGTCAATGCGCGCGCCTGCTTCCAAGTCCTCCAACGGCTGTTTGGAGAGTTTGCCGTATTCTGAAAACTTCTTTGTTTCAAAATAAACGTCCCCGTTCGATTCATAGGCATATCCTTTATCTACCAGCGTGTTTACCGTGTTGATTATGGCGTCCATGTTTTCGGTTGCCTTTGGGTGGATTGTTGCTTCTTTAATGCCCAAGCCCTTTGCGTCTTTAAAATATTCTGCGATAAATTTATCCGCCAACTCTTTTACTGTAATCCCCTGCTCGTTGGCATTTTTAATCATTTTGTCGTCAATGTCCGTAAAATTCTGAACAAAGGTAACGTCATATCCGATATACTCCAAATACCGGCGCAGGGTGTCGAAAATGATAAACGGGCGGGCGTTGCCGATATGGAAATAATTATACACCGTTGGCCCGCAGGAATACATTTTCACCTTTCCGGGTGTAATTGGAACGAACTCTTCCTTTTTCCTGGTGAGCGTATTATATATTTTCAATTAAGCTTCCTCCTCATGCGTTGTTTCTTCCTTCAGCTTTTTTTCCAGTTTGTCGAGCCTTGCGCAAAGCTTGCAAAGCTCCATGGAAACGGGGTCCGGAATATGTACCTGATCCAAATCCTCGGGGCAAACCCGCTTGTTTCCAATTTTCACCACCCGGGCCGGAACACCCACGCAGGTGGAGTTTGGCGGAATTTCAGAAAGCACCACGGCGTTTGCCGCAATTTTTGAATTGTCCCCCACGGTGAACGGCCCTAAAACCTTTGCGCCCGAGCCGATTAACACATTGTTTCCAATGGTGGGGTGGCGCTTGCCTACGTCTTTTCCTGTGCCGCCTAGGGTCACGCCCTGATAAATGGTAACGTTATCGCCAATTTCCGTGGTTTCGCCAATGACAACTCCCATGCCGTGGTCAATGAACAGACCCTTGCCGATGGTCGCTCCGGGGTGAATTTCAATTCCCGTCCAGAATCTGCCGCTTTGGGAAAGAAAGCGCGCCAAGCTGAACCGCTTGTGGCGGTAACACCAGTGAGACGCCCTATACCACCAGATGGCATGAAGCCCGGAATACATAAAAAATATTTCAAACGCGTTTCGTGCCGCAGGGTCGCGTTCTTTTATCGTTTGAATGTCTTCCCTCAATCTTTTAAACATAGCTGATACCTCATAAAATTAAATACGCTTGCTAAGAAGCGGAGAATAGATTTTACGGAATTCTTCAAAACGGCCCTCTTCCAGCGCCGTGCGGATATTTTCAGTCAGTTGATTATAAAAATAAAGGTTGTGAATGACAGCCAGCCGCATGCCCAGCATTTCCCCGGCTTTTAAAAGGTGCCGCACATAGGCCCTACTGTGGTTTCTGCAGGTGGGGCAGCTGCAATTGGGGTCAATTGGACTTGTGTCGGTCTGATATTTTAAGTTCATTATATTAATTATGCCGTTTGATGTAAAAAGGTGACCGTGACGGGCGTTTCTGCTGGGCATAACGCAGTCGAAAAAGTCAATGCCCCGTGCCACGCCCTCAATAATATTGGTGGGCGTTCCCACACCCATTAAATAGCGCGGTTTGTTCTCCGGCGCAAAGGGCAGGGTTACGTCTAAAATGTGGTACATCTCCTCCGCCGTTTCTCCCACCGCCAGGCCGCCGATGGCGTAGCCCGGCAAATCGAGCTTGGCAATTTTCTTCATGTTTTCAATCCGAATATCGTCATAAACGCCGCCCTGGTTAATGCCGAACAGCATTTGCTCTTTGTTAATTGCGGTTTTGTTTAAGCGTGCAAGCTCGGTTTTGCAGCGTTCAAGCCACCGTTCTGTCCGCGCAACGCTCTCTTTAAAATATTCTTTCGGAAGCGTTGAGTCCGCACATTCGTCAAAGGCCATGGCAATGGTTGACGCCAGGTTAGACTGAATTCTCATGCTCTCCTCCGGGCCCATAAAAATTTTCTGCCCGTCAATGTGCGACTGGAAAGACACACCCTCTTCTTTAATCTTTCGGATAGAGGCCAGAGAAAACACCTGAAAGCCGCCGCTGTCGGTTAAAATTGGCCGGTCCCAGTTCATAAATTTGTGCAGGCCGCCTAACTCTGCCACTACCCCGTCGCCGGGACGCAGATGCAAATGATAGGTGTTGCACAGTTCCACCTGACATTTCAGATCTTTTAAGTCTACAGACGACACGCCGCCTTTAATTGCCGCCGATGTTCCGACGTTCATAAACACAGGCGTCTGCACAGTGCCATGGGGTGTGTGGAACTCGCCCCTGCGGGCGCGGCCCTCTGTTTTTAATATTTTAAACATAGTATACGCTCCAAAATTAATCCATACTCATAATTATTTATATTATACCACACCCCTCGCCGTGTTTCAATATGTAAAATTCCTAATTTCTGGCTGAAATGGCGCTTTCTTTTGTATTGGGCAGGCATAAAAAAAAGACTGCAAACGCAGTCCTTTCAATTTATTTTTTTCTGTTTACCTCGGGCACGTCTGTTCGGCCCACCAGATAGTCGATGGAACAGTCAAGGTAATCAGCCAATCGTTCAAGGTTTTCCGCTCCCGGTAAACACCGCCCCTTTTTCCAGTCACTTAAGTTCCCCGTCGAAATGCCCGTATCATTGGAAACTATCTTAGCAGTTAATCCTTTTTCAGCAATTCTAATAAATAAATTATTTATATCTGCCATATTATAATCACCTATTTTCTGTTCATTTCAGGCACATCTGTTCTTCCAAGAAGGTAATCTACCGAACAATCAAGGCAATCGGCCAATAATATTAAGCTTTCAGCGCCCGGCTTACTCCTGCCATATTTCCAATCACCGATATTTCCAGTGGATATTCCGGTTGCATCCGAAAGCTTTTTTGAAGTTACATTTAATTCTTCCATTCGTAGAAATAGATTGCTTAGGTTTACCATATTTTATTCACACCTATCCCTTGTTTACGTCGGGTATGTCCGTTCTGCCCACCAGATAATCAATGGAACAGTCTAAGCAGTCGGCAATTTCTTTTAAGTATTTCCAATAAGAATGGTTCCGACCGGCTTTCCATTCTGTAAACAGATTTTTACTCACACCAAGATAATCCGTTAACTCCTTTTGCGTTTTATTCTGCTTTTTCAAAAGCTCCGAAATTCTCTCTATTTCGCACATAACAACCCTTACTTTATGGTTTTAATAAATTTAACAACACGTTCCATTTGTTCATCTGTAAATTTTTCCTTGATAATTTTACCATTCCGACGATACACTACCATATTCTCATCAATTAAAAATTGCTCAACCGTCATTTCTTCTTTCCCGAGAAGATAATCAATGGAAACGTCAAAATATTCTGCCAGCATAGATACAGTTTTCAAATTCGGAATTACACCGTTTTTCCAATGGGTAGATGTAGCAGTTGATAATCCAACGCTTGCACAAACTGCATTTGGAGTCGTATTATTTTTCTTACATAAGTCATAAAACGTATCCCAAAACATATTGCACCTCCTAAATATTTTACAAATTCACATCTGCCCTTTTGTATAATATAACCAATTCTACATATTTGTAGATATAAGTATTGACATCTACATTATTGTAGATTATAATAAAAATACAAACAAAAAAAGACAGCAACTCCCTTGATTCAGTTATGAGTGACATTATAATTATATCATTTCGGGTATTTACTGTCAATTATTTGTTTGTTAATAATCCCCCCGGATAAGGGGACGACCAAACCGTTCCCTTATCCCCCTTTATGCTCCTTGATTGAGTGTATATCGTGTGGTGTGATATTTTAATTAAGGGTGCGGGGCGAAAGCGCGGCGGATTTCTCTACCGCGCTTTTGTTACCCTCGTTTAAAACGTGCCGAAGATTTCCGTCAACAAGTTCTTCAATTCCCGGTTTTCTTCACCATTTAAAATTTTCCATTGGTCCCTCACGCGGACAAGCGTAATGGCAACTTCTGATGAAATTTTATTCTGCGTCTGCAAAAATGTTTTATAAGCGTCTGCCATTACCGTAATGCCAACGTCGCTCTGTTCAATTTCCGTCTTTTGCGAAAGCTCCGGGTGCGCGTCAGCATATTCGTCCATTTTCTGCTGCATAAACTGGTCAACCGCTTCTTTGTTCACATCTGCATGCCGAATTTCGGTGTTGACAACCACCGTGTTCTTGTCCCTTTGTTCCGACTGGCCTATGGAATATTCCACGGTGCCGCTTAACGCTTTAAACATAGACTCCACGGCCTTTTTATATGTATCTGTCTGTTCATGGTCTTTGGCTATCACAGTGGTGTCAATTCCAAAATCTTCGTTTTCCCCCTCGGAAAGACAGGCTTCCATAACGTCTAAATTAAACCCTGAAACTGCGGTTAAATAGGCTTTTGCGGCATTTTCCGCCTCTTTGGTTCCGTCTGAACAGCCGGCAAACAGCAGCGCAACTGCAAGCACCGCGGCCCAAACAAAACCCTTTGACATATTCTTTTTCATTTCGCACAGCGACCCCTTTAATTCGATATTAAATCAATTATAAACAAAATCAAAAAAATTGTCAAATTAATTGTAAAAAAATTACTGAAATTTAACAAAGAATAAATTGACAATTGGAAGCTTTTGTATTATAATTATGGTAAAAGGAGGAATGAAAATGAAAACATTCAACATTTTACTTAGCTCCATCAACGACATCAAGGCGTTTGTTAATATTGTTAACAAATATGAATTCGATGTAGACTTAACATCCGGCAGATATGTTGTTGATGCAAAATCGATTATGGGTATTTTCAGCCTCGATCTTAGCAAACCTATCAAGGTTGACGTTCATTCAGAAGGCGAAGACGCAGACAAATTTATTGAAGAGATCAAGGCTTATATCCAATAAGCGTTACGAAAAGGGGAACCGCAGCCGGTTCCCCCTTAGTTTAATATTGTTTTTTTTGCGTAACTCATCACACAGCCGGAGGGCTGTTTTTTTATTTTAAATATTCTTCCGGGTTGACAAACTCACCGCTTACCGTTACTTCAAAGTGAATGTGGGGGTCGTCCAACAGTTCAGATGCCGCGCTGGTGCCGGCTGTGCCGATCACATCGCCGGCCTTAACCTCCTGCCCCTCGGTCACCTTGTCGGTGCTTTCTAAGTTATACACCGTAGATATTATACCATTTCCGTGGTCAATGGATATGGTGTATCCCGTTAAACCGTCTTTGGCGGCGCTTATCACTTTTCCGTCTGCCGGGGCTTTCACCTCTGTGCCTTTTTCCGCTTTTATGTCAATTCCTGAATGAATTCTCCAGTCGCCAAGTGTTTTCGATTTTACCGGCTTTGTGCCGGAATAAGCCTTAATGATTTCCGCGTCCACCGGTTTTACAAACTTTACGTCCGCCGTCTTACCAAAGAGACCCACAGAAACGCTGGCGTCTTCTTCCGGTACTACGGCAGCCACCTCGTTTGTATCGGGATTTGTAACCTCCTGGCGCGCCGGTGCTGTCACCTCAGCGGGCGCCTGCTTTTGCGGGGTTTCCTTTGGCGGTTCCGGAGCTTTGCTCGCCTCAGCTTCCGGCACGCTAGAAGCGGCAGACAGCGTTGTTCCCTTTTCGGTTTTGTCCGTTTCAGGCGGTTTTACGGCAAAAGAAAGAGCAATTGCACAAATGGCAGCCCCAATAATGGTTGCGGCTATGTATGGCCGCTTTAAAATGGATGTTGCACTTTTACTTTTCACTTTTACATAAGCTTTCTTCATAATTCACCATTCCTTTCACCGCTATTGTTTGTAATTTTTTTCACTTTTATACATAAATTGAACTGAGGTGATGGAATATGCAAATTATCAGCACGGATAAGGAATATACATACGATGTTTTCATGGACGACTTTTTTCGTCTGATGGGGGAATACAACATTTTAGAAAGCGGCACTGCAGGATATTCGGTTTTGGGCAAACGCATTCCGTTTATCCGGTTCGGACGGGGCTGCAGAAAAATTCTCATCACAGGGGCGCACCACGGCAAGGAATGGATCACCGCCATGCTGAACATGGCCCTGATTGAAGCGCTGTGCCGCATGTACGGCGAGGGGAAACGGTTTGGGGAAACGAATATGATTGAGTTTTTTAACACGCGCAGCATTTATTTTATCCCCATGGTAAATCCCGACGGGGTGAACCTATGCATACGCGGCCTGACGGAGGACATTCCAACCTTTACCCAGTCGCGGCTGATTGGAATGAACGCTGGAAGCCGCGAATTTGTTGGGCTTTGGCAGTCGAACATCCGTGGGGTAGATTTAAACCACAACTATGACGCGCTGTTTGAAAAAGGGCGCACCATGGAATTTGCCGCAGGAGTTTACGGCCCGGGAAAAGGGCGCTACTCCGGCGAATATCCGGAAAGCGAGCCGGAAACCCAGGCCGTTGTAGGACTGACGAAAGAAATTAACCCCGACATTGTTATTGCCTATCACTCCCAGGGGGAAGAAATTTATTATAACTTTAACGGCAAATGCGCCCGGGGCGCGGTTAACATTGCCCAAACCCTGGCCCGGGCCACAGGCTATAAGCTCATTGAGGCCGACGGCTTAACCGACTGTTCCGGGTATAAAGACTGGGTGATTGAACACTTCAACATTCCCGCATATACCATTGAGGTAGGTAAGGGGGAAAACCCGCTGCCCCTCTCCCAGTTTGATAAAATTTACAGCGACAACTTAAAGGCGGTTTTATGTCTATAGGAGAAAAAATGCTCTATGGGGAAATTCTCCATAGAGCATAAATAACTGGATTCAAATAGCTGTTTTAGTAACATTTTATTTTAATGGTATTCTGACATGAAATGTATCTGTGCAATTTTCGTCCGCCGCACAGGCGCAAAGAAGTGCCTTTGGTGTTCCGTTCTCAAAATAAAGCTGGGGACGCTCTAACAGCGCAACCTTTTGGATTTGTCCGTCTTCATAGACAAGCTCCCGGGTAAATGCCAGGGGCGTGTCTGACGGCGCCCAATGAATTCCGTCCCGGGACTCAAACAGTGCCACAGAATAGCCGTTGGTTTTTGTAAAATAGCCGTGAAAATCCTTCACCAGGGAATAATAGTTTCCGTCCTCCCGCCAGATAAACGGGTCCTCCACCGACCACGGGTGGTTGGGGTTTTGCATAATAGGCTCTTTTTCTTTGATAAAGGGCCCCTCAGGATGTTCTGCTATGGCTACGCCGCAGATAACCGGGCCGCCCTTGGGAAGCTCCCCCTCCTTAGAAACGCCTTTATAAACTGCCAGAACCCTGCCGTCAGGCATTTGCGTCACGGTTGGGTTTGAAGTCATCAGCGAGTCGAAGCCGTGGCTGCTTACATCAATCACAGGCTCTTCTTTTCGCCGCCACTCCCCCTCCGGGTCAGAGGCTACAGCACAGCCAATCCGCTGGTTGTTGCGGTGGTTCCACCATTCCCCGTTGCCGCGGTTGCCCATATAATATAAATAAATCTTGTCCTCATACTTTAAAACTGTGGGATTGTGTTTGCAGGAGGCGTCCCACCGATCGTCTTCGTCTTTTCCGAATAGTGTTTTTACATGATGAAACTCGCCAAAAATATGATCGGCTTTTGCAAGGCAAATTTCTGAATCTGTTACCCACGCAGCAAATCCCAAATCTTTTTTCCACCGCGAATAAATGAAATAACAATTGCCCCGAAACTGAAACGCCGATCCGCACCAGACATGATATCCTTCTTCTCTGAATTGATAGTTTAATTTTGTAGGCAGCATTCTGTTTTTAAAATTCATTGCACCATCCTCCGCTTTGCTCGTACTCTTTCCTTATTATACGTTCAACGGAAGAAAAAGTCAATGCAATCAGTTATTGATCGCTCCCGGTTTTTGCTTTCTCCGGCGGATTCATCTCGTTTTTTTCGTGCTGGGACCTATCCATCAAATAGTTATAAAATTCAATCAAAGCAATTTTGGCCGTGGGCGAAACCCCAGAAATGTCCAGCTGGCCGTCAGACGACAAGAATTCTGCAATGTCAAGGTCGTGTCCGCGGTTGTCATCAATGGGAAAATAAGTCTTTTTATTTCCTGTTAGGTAAGCTTCACTGACACCGAAATAGTTTGCAATTGTCCGAACCATTTCTTCATCAGGCTTTCTCTTGTGCGATTCATAATTAGCAAGGCAGCTTCTGGAAACATTTAATCTTTTGGCAAGTTTGGCCTGTGTCAAACCTTCCACCGAGCGTAACTCTTTTAACCTTTTTGCAAAAATCTCAAATTCTTTTTCGCTCATAAAGCTTTCCTCGCATTCTGTCATATTTTTAAACCACAGATGTCAAAAAGTTCAAGAAACTTGAACTTTAATTATAGAATAACAGGAATTTCGCATAAAATCAAGACTTTTTTCGCAAATTAGGTAAAATGAAACAAATTTCGCCGCATTGAAACTTTTTGTCACACTTCGATCCGTTAAATGCTGCTTTTCTAAGAATAAATGTGTTTCATTTCCAGTTTTATTTCAATAACAGAGATGTTCTCGCTGTGTGTAACATAATTGCGTAGAAGGGTATTTGTTGCCATATCTAAGGCATTAGCAAGATTTACAAATGTTTCCATTTTCAAATTAACTTTACCAAGTTCGATTTTTAAAATATGTTTTACAAAAATATGCGAAAGTTCTGCCAATTTTTCTTGTGTTAAACCCTTACTCTCGGCAAATTCGTATATTTTCCCCCAATACCCAAAAATCCATTTTTACTGTCATTCCAACTGCAATTACAAATTTTCATAAACATGATTGAAACAATCCACAGAATGATAAAACATAGGCACCTTAGATATTGCTTTCACGAACAAGTAATAAAAACAGCCTCATACCGTAAGTACAAGACTGTTGCGTAAAACATTCAGCATGCAATGTTAAGGATATATAATTTACCGGCACTTACTAATAAAATCTTATATAAAAAGTCAGAGAATTTACTGTGCATTTACCATTTCAATTCGATTTTCTGCAAGCCATGTGGCAATTTCATCTCTGTTATAAGAAGAATAGGTTACAGCCAGTCCTTTTTGAATGGTGCTGTTGGGGGCAAGTTTAGCAACCGCACTGATGGTTTGCCCAAAGCGCCCGCCGCCCATACTGCAAAACGGAATAATTGTTTTGCCACTAAAATCATAGTGCGTTAGAAATGTGCGTATAGGGGCAGGGATGGAAGCCCACCAATTACAATATCCCAATAAAATGGTGTCATACTGATTGATGTCGAGACCGACATCCTCAAGATATGCGTTCAAGTCCGGGACTGCGTTTTCTCTGTATTCTGTCAAAGCCTCTGCATAAAGACTAACGGAATTGCCCGTAGCTGAATATGGTGTCTTCCGTTCCACCCGGAATATATCCGCACCTGTCATTTCGGCAATGATATTGGCAAAACCGTCTGTATTGCCTGTTTGCGAAAAATAGACAATCAGCGTTTTATTCCTGCCGTCGGCATTTGCATGATTTTCGCTCGTTACAGTACCCGTCATATCCACTGCGTTTCGGGCTAAACGAATACCGATACTATAAAGGGGAACATCTGCCGGGTAAGCGCTGCGGTATGCACTGCGAATATGTTTCGGAAAATCATTCCAACCGCCGCCGCGGGCAATTTTATAATTGCCGGCCTGCATACCTGTTGGATTTAGCGATGCTTCCTCACTGTAACTGCCATACCAATCCCACACCCATTCAGCTACATTGCCGTGCATGTTATATAAACCGTTGCCATTGGCCAGATAACTGTCGGTGCTTACGGTATGTTCTAAGTAACCGTTTACCCATTGTCCGCTTGCATTGTTGTTATAACCATAAGCATTATAACAGTTTGCGTCCTCGTCATTTACATAGCTGCCAAAAGAAAACGGCGTATCCGTGTTTGCCCTTGCCGCATATTCCCATTCGGCTTCTGTAGGCAAACGGTAGCCGTTGGCGCTTTTGTCCCATGTAACAGTCGTACCAGAAATGGTGTAACACGGGGAAAGCCCCTCGACTTCGCTTTTTGTATTACAGAATCGAATTGCATCATACCAAGTTACGTTTTCAACAGGATTTCCCGCACCTTGAAACTCACTGGGATTGCTCCCTGTGACTGCCTGATAATCCTGCTGCGTCAGTTCTGTTTTTGCAAGATAGAAACTGTCAACCGACACCTCGTGCAGTCGTTCGTCAGCATCACGCTCCGGCTCGTTTTCAGGGCTTCCCATTTGAAAAGTACCGCCGTTTATTAAAACAAAATCATCCGTTGCTTCTATATTGACATCTGTATTGCCTGTTTTGGTAATCGTAATCATTTGCTCTGTTTCATTCCAATCTACCGAAAATTTAAAACTCTCTGCAATAAAGCGAATCGGGAGCATCGTGCGGTCATTTAACACTGTCGGCGCAACGTCAAGCGTTTGTGCTGTGTCATTCAAATATGCAGTGGTACTGTCTATTACAAGACGGATTTCATTTGCGCCAAGGGACAAGGTAACTTCTTGGCTTGCGCCGTCCCAAAGGACAGTACCGCCCATTTCTTCCACAATCGCACGGACAGGGAGCAACGTTCTATTGTTTTGCAAAATAGGCGCTGTGCCCCTTCCGAAATCAATTTCTTTTTCCACTCCGTTTACCAACATCTGCGGATTGTCAATTTGCAATAAAATGGATAAGTCCTGCGTTTCATCTGCTGCAAAAACAGCAAAGCATGAAAAACACAGAATAAGGCTTAACGTCATACATAATATTCTTTTCATAAACGATACTCCTTTCATTTTTTCCTTATCGCGATTGTGTTCTGCTGCGATATTTTATATAGGCGTATGCAAAGTTTTGACAGAACGTGCGCAATGAAACTGCACAGTCCCATGAGTGCCAAATAGTCTATGTAAAATAGCAGCTTTGATTCAGCATAATCCATAAATACAAATTCACTTTTTAATAAAAGATAGGACAGGAGGTTCCGCTTTACAAAAACAAACGCACCATATCCTGCTGTAATCAGCCCTGCAGCAAAGCATACAACATTTGCTTTTTTCGAGGTAAGGTGCAGCGCTTTTCGGAAAAGACCAAAAAGCATACCCCAATGAAATCCAATGTGCAGACTCATCAGTAAAAATCCCCAGTAAGAGCCTATAATGTGTAACCGTCTTGCCATAGCAAGCCCACCGCCTACTGGTAAAAAAGCAAATACGGTTTTTGATATGACAAGCCCGCTATACATCAATATCAGCATATCGGCAAACAACAAAACATCTATGATGAATCCAACGATACGCAATGGCGTATTGTTGCCTTTCCCTATATTTTTGTACCAATTGCAGTTCAGCATATGATGGAGGATAAACAGAAAAAACAGTCCGGCACCCATCCATTCATGCACTGTGCCGCCCCAAAACTGATAACCCATTAACAAAAGCAGCAAAACAGTCATGCTCACATCTAACCCTATTTTTACAGCCGCTTTCTTCTTCACAACACAAACCGCCTTTCTATTTTAGTGCGGCATAGCTGCTTTCCGCTATCGGCTCCAACCATTCATTTGCAGTTTCCCGTCCTGGAATTTCAACTGATAAATGAGAAAACCAGCTATCCTTTGCCGCGCCGTGCCAATGCTTGACGCCGGCAGGAATGACCACCACATCACCGGGATGCAGCTTTCGCGGCTTTTCGCCCCATGCCTGATACCAGCCGGTTCCGTCCGTGCAGAGCAAAATTTGCCCGCCGCCCTCGGCGGCTTTATGGATATGCCAATGGTTGCGGCAGCCCGGCTCAAATGTCACATTAGCAATCTTCACGCCATCATCGGTCAGCATATTTAAGTAGCTTTGCCCGTCAAAATACTGTGCAAACGCCTTATTCGGCGCGCCGGTGTGAAAAAGGGATTCTTTTAAATTCATTATTTTACCTCCTGCATTTCTTTCTCTGCCCGATTGATACAGGCAATCGCATTTAAGCTGCGCGGATACCCGATATACGGCAAACATTGCGATATTACGCGCATCAAAAAGTCTTTGTCGTTGCCAATATCCATGTTCCCCTTTGCGTGGGCGGTCAACTGAGGCTCACATCCGCCCTGTGCCATCAGAAAACAAAAGGTAATCAGTTCCCTTTGTGCAAGGGATAGCCCTGTCCGGGTGTAGTAATCGCCAAAACAATTTGCCGCCAGCCAGCGGTTGATGGGTCCGGCTTTCCACGCTTCTTTCATCTGCTCACCGAAAATAACAGCTTGTATCTGCACACCTTTTTCCAGTCGGTCATCCAATGTCGTGGTTGCCTGTCCTTTCAGCGGCAGAGGGACGCCGCGTTCTGATAAAAGTTCATTGGTTCTATGCAAAAACGGCAGCATCTTGCCATATCCCAAATAGTCTGTCGCCTGATAGACAGTCTCTTTTACTGCGATGGGGGAAAGACCGCTGTCCAGCGCCTCCGCTAACACTTCCCTGTAGGCGCCCTCCGCCTGACAGCCCATCAGCGCTGCAAAAATTGCCATATATCTAGTCTTGGAATCCAACTGTTGCCCCGGTTCCTGTAGTACCTCGTTTTGCAAAAAATACGCAAACCGTTCTGCAAATTCCGGGTCGGTCTCATAAATATCCATAAAAAATCTCCATTCCGCCGCCCTGCATCGGCACAAATAGTTTTTAAATTTCTCTTATCAGCAGGGCAAAGGAATGATAAGAGATCTTTTTGCCCATGTGCGTTTGCCGAAAGGAAAAAATCACACGGGCAATTCAATCCGCCGGAGGCTTAACGGGAAAGGAACTTTCCCGTTAAAACACGCCTTACAGTTCTTGATTCCCCGCTGACCAAACATGCGGCTGGTTTGCGGCGGTTTCTGTGTTCTGTGCCATTACGCCGACCAACTCGTGGGGCGTATATAATTCTTCCAAATACTTAATTTCCTCATTGCTCAACCGCAATTCTGTTGCTTTCACCGCCCCTTGCACATGGCTTGCTTTTGTCGCGCCGACAACCGGCGCTGTGACTTTTGTTAAAAGCCATGCAAGAGAAATTTCCGTCATGGAAACACCATGGTGAAATGCCAGTTCCTCCACACGTTGGACAATCCCCATGTCGCGCTCCGCAGCGGCGTCATATTTGCCTTTCGCATACTCGTCCTCCATGAGCCGCTTGGAGGTCTCGCCGGGGAATTTAGAAAGCCGCCCGCCCGCAAGGGGGCTGTATGGCGTCAGGGCGATTTGTTCTTTTTGACAATAGGGATTCATTTCTTTTTCTTCCTCGCGGAAAATCAGGTTATAATGCCCCTGCATGGATATCAATTTCGCAAATCCCTCTTTTTCTGCAACCGCGTTTGCTGCTGCAAGCTGGGAAGGAAAGCAATTTGAAATGCCGATATACCGCGCTTTTCCAGCCCTTACAACTCGGTTCAGTCCTTCCATAATGTCATAAACAGGCGTGTTATAATCCCACATATGATAAATATACAAATCCACATAATCGAAGCCGAGATTGGCAAGACTGCGGTTTAAGCTGCGCTCAATATGCTGCTGTCCGGTAATCCCTTTTTGTATTTCCTCGGCTGTGCGGGGCAAGAATTTGGTTGCAATCACCACTTCGTCCCGTTTCGGCGCAAAATCCCAAAGAGCGCGGCCCAGATACTGCTCGCTTGTCCCGCTTTGATACGCAGGGGCTGTGTCAAAAAAGTTAACACCTAAAGAAAGCCCTTGTTTGATAATCATGCGTGACTGCGCTTCGTCAACCGTCCAGGTATGCTGTCCGTTTGCTGCGTCGCCAAACCCCATACATCCCATGCAGATGCGGGATACGGTCAGGTTTGATTTTCCTAATTTCGTATATTGCATATCGTTCACCTCACAATTCTTCCATCCGGCGTTTTCCCCAGCAGGGATTTCCGCATGCCACGGTGTTATCCGGAATATCCTGTGCCGCCTGCTTCTAATATGCCTCTGCCCGTATCGTACCGTCCAATGCCGGAATCCGTTCCGCACCCGATTCAATCCTGCCCAGCGGGATCAGCGACGACGAATAGCTCCAATCTTTGTAAAACAGCGCAAGATTTCCCCAGGGTGCATAAATGGTTAAATCACCGGTCTTCGGAGCCGTTCCAGGCGTAGTATTGGATATATCAATCTCCTCCGGCGGATAGGCAATCTTTTCTGTGTTGTTGTAATCGCTGAAGTTCAAATCCAGCGGCAGCATAGCTGCAAGATTTTTTGCCGCATTGTTCTGTTCCAGTTTAACGATGATATCGCCGTTTGCGGCAGCCAGCTTCATACGCATAAAAACCGCTTCCGTAAAATGATTGTCACGCAGCCACTCGTCAATCTGAGCCGTCCCCGTGGAGGACGTTCCGCGAAAACCGTCTGTCACCGTACTGTCCGGCGCTAATTCCCGAATTTTAGACAAGCTGCCGCTGATTCCTGTGGACCCGCTGGTGCAAAATGGCAGAATCGTTTTACCGGACAAATCGTAACTGTCTAAAAATGTACGCACAACCGGCGGACACTGCCCCCACCAAATGGGATAGCCCAGCAAAATTACATCATATTGCGAAACGTCTACTTCCAGCGGCTCGATGGCAGGGCGCGCATCGGAATTAAGTTCCTGATTTGCACGGCAGGAATTGTCATTGTAATTCAAGTCTGCACTTGTGTATGGCTCTGCCGGGATAATTCTTGCCAAGTCTGCTCCGGCTGCCTGCGCAACCGTTTCTGCCAATGTTTCAGTGTTCCCGGTTGCAGAAAAGTAGATGGTCAGTGCGTGAGCGTTTGCCGGTGCAGGTGGTTCTTCCGGCTCCGGTGTAATTACAGGCTCCTTTGTGGGTTCGCTGTTTGAAATCTCTCCCGTAACCGTAATGCGCTGTTCCTCACCGTTCCAATCCACATGAAAGGAAAATCGTTCTGCAATAAACCGAATGGGGAGCATCGTGCGGTCATTCATTGTGGCAGGCGCGACATCAAGGATATATGCTTCATTGTTGAAATAGGCAACGGGTTGATCCATGGTAAGCCTGATTTCGTTATTGTTATATCCAAGCACTGCTGTTTGCGCCGCTTCATCCCAAGAAACGGTTCCACCCATTGCTTCGATAATTGCACGAATGGGAACGAGCGTCCTGTCATTTACCACAACCGGCACGGTGCCTCTGCCGGGATCAATTTCCAAAGTGTTGCCATTTACCGTCATCATGGAATTTCCAATCTGCAAAACAACAGAGATATTTTCTTCTGCTGTTACATTTTCCGCTGCGCCGCTCGTCATGGAAAACAAACTGAGAACACAGCATAATGCCAATAAAACTGATAGAAATTTTTTCATCCTCGTAACCTCCTGAAAATAACATTTAATAACAAGCCTTTAAGACGTTTAGAATATCTTCGGCGGTCATATGCTTATATCCGCCGCCCTGTACGGTAGAGTTTGCAATCAAGGGAAGCATTGCCTCTGTTGCGCCAAGTTCCCGCAAAGTCTGCGGCAGACCCAGCTCCTCAATAAATGCGGTAAGTTTCTCAATCCCTGCGTTTGCTGCATCTTCTTTTGTCATGGTGTCAGTCGGAATCTCCCACACATTGTTCGCAAAACGGACAAATTTGTCCAATCCATATGGGGATATGTACTTATAATACGGTATGGAAATCGCCGCAAGCCCTGCGCCATGGGCGCAATCGGTATATGCGCCAAGCTGGTGCTCAATCATATGTACTTCCCAATCCTGCTCTTTGGCAAGGCCGGTGATAGTATTGAGCCCAATCGCAGCGCACCACATAATGTTGCTGCGTGCCTCATAGTCCTCCGGGTTTTTCAGGGCAATCCTTGCGCTGTGTATCAGGGAGCGCATCACCCCTTCGATGAGATAATCGGTGGTGTTGTCATCTGTGCCGGAAAAATACTGTTCCATCAGATGAGACATGGTATCAAAAATACCGCTTACCATTTGATATTTCGGAACGGTATAGGTGTATTCGGGATTCAAAATGGAAAACTTCGGATATACTTCCGGTGGATATACCCTGCCGTTTTTGAGCATTTTTTCCTCGTTTGTAATCACCGAGCCGCCGTTCATTTCCGAGCCGGTTCCCGCCATGGTTAAAACAGCGCCCACCGGCACAATCTCGTTATCCACGTCCTCAAAGTTGACCCAGTAGCGTTCCCACGGGTCGCCTTTGCAATAGGCGGACAGAGAAATCCCTTTGGCACAGTCAATGACCGAGCCGCCGCCAACCGCCAAAATCAAATGAACTTGGTGTTCGCGGACGAGCCTTGCGCCCTCAAGCATTTGTGTATAGGTCGGGTTTGATTTGATGCCGGAAAGCTCGACAACGGTTTTTCCTGCTTTTTGTAAAACAGCGGTTATCTCATCATAAAGACCGCTTTTCTTCACAGAACCCTTTCCATAAACCAGCAATACCGTATCGCCGTAGTTTGCAAGTTCTGCCGGCAAGTGTTCCAGCGCCGTCTTTCCAAAATAAATTTTGGTTGGGTTGTGGTAATAAAAGTCCAGTTTCATTGCTTATTTCCTCCTTAAACCGTTTCCATCCTACGCTTTGATAGGATGAAGAAACATTTTTTTGTCACACATGTTTTGTATATGTTCATTCCAATTTTCTTTTGCAATATCTTCAATAGACACAGAAACAAATTTTTTATCAATGCCCAATTCATCGGCTACAAACCTTTGTATTTTTACTGCCAGTTCTTTTTTCGCGGTATCATCCCGTCCGGGAATCATTGTAATATCAATATGTGGCATATCTCACCACCTCCTTTTTACTCGTTTCCTGCAATATGATTTTCTTTGAGCCAGTTGCTGATATCTTGGGCGAGGGAGGAACCGCCTGAATAATGAACGGACAAGGCGTCCCCCATAGCAGCGCTTGGCACCAGTTTCGAAATTGCGGTTAGGCTTTGCCCAAATCTGCCGCCTTCAATCAAAACAAAATTTTCCGGAAATTGCACATTCACTGCCTCCTGCATCCCATTCGTTACAGACGTATCTGCATTAGACGCTTTTTCTGCCTGATTACATGCCGCAAAAGAAAAAACGAGCAGGCAAGAGAGAAGTAACGAAAGATATTTTTTCATAAAGCAGCCCCCTATTTTGCAAGCCCAATCTCGTCCAGCCATGCTTTGACCGCATGTTCAGGATCAGACGAAGAACTGCTGCCGATGTGAAGCCCCTTTGTTACAGCCGCACCCGATTCAAGGCTTTTTATCTCATTTACCGTATTGGAAAGCCCGCTGCCCCCGCTGGTACAGAATGGCGCGATCGTTTTCCCCGATAGGTCATAGCTGTCAAAAAAGGTGTAAAGAATCATCGGCATGTCGCCCCACCAATTCGGGAAACCCACATAAACCACATCATACTGCGCGATGTTTTCAATGCTGCCGGAAATGGCCGGTCGGGCGTCTGCTCTTTGTTCCTCCTGCGCAAAATCCACAACCGTGTCATAATCATCGCTATATGGCGTTTGCGGGATGATTTCAAATATATCTGCATCCGTTTGGTTTTGAATGGATTTCGCGACATTTTCGGTATTGCCCGACCATGAGAAATAAACAACCAGTGATTTGGAAATGCCCTCCGTCGTTTCAGCAGAAACCTCTTGATTTTCCGGGTTCTCCGTAGGCACAGGGCTTGGCGTATTTTCTTGCGGTTCCGTCGAAGGAACCTCTTTGTTGGTTGTGTTGCTGCTGCAAGCCGCACCGGAGAGCAGCATTGTAAAAATCATCAGAAAAGAACATAGTTTTCTCATTTTCAAAACTCCTTTCAAAAATTTTATTTCATAATCCGCAAATGGATTTGTGTACTTGCTTGGGTAAATGGGCCGCTGTTTTCCAAAATATCAATCATGTTTTCAATTTTTTCAAAAAGCGCGGTGGTTCCCATTTCCTTTAAGGCTTTGTTTCGTTCCATATCATACGTGTTTCTTTCCCCTCTTTCTATTTTTGCTGGTTTCTTTGAATTTCAAACCGCAGATAATCCAAACGGTCTAATTGCCTTTCTCGAAAATGAATTTCATCCAGCGTTCCAGTTCTCTTGGTATTCAGCATATCTAATCTTTCTTTTTCTGTAGACGGGCCTGCATACAGCAGCTCCATATATTTTCTGACCTCGTCCTTGGTAAAGCCTATGTCATGGAGCGTCATAATGGTGCTTAAGCGCTCTATATCGCTGTCATCATAATTCCACATTCCCATAACCTTTTCCACCTCGCCGCACAGCCCCCAGCTTTCGTATTCCTTTAGAATGTTGATGGGAATATGGTAACGGTTGCTTGCTTCATCCATCGTCATTTCAATCACCTTTCCTTTGGTTATGCATAAAAAATATAGGCGCTCCTTTTCGGAACACCTATATTATATATCCATCTTTATGAAATGTCTAATACTTATAAACTATTATTAGAAATGCTTTTTAAGCATGC
This sequence comes from Congzhengia sp., assembly GCF_037235575.1. Lineage (NCBI taxonomy): Bacteria > Bacillati > Bacillota > Clostridia > Eubacteriales > Oscillospiraceae > Congzhengia > Congzhengia sp. The sequence goes on from NZ_JAXUNN010000019.1 coordinate 47,928, forward strand.
CTTTGCAAACTCAATAAACTCTGCTGTTGCGCGTGAGAATACCTGATCCTTTTTTCTGATGATAAACGAACTCGATTCAATTTTCGGCAATAGAGGAATAAACTTACAGTTATCATATGTACAGTTAAGCTTTACACAGATTGCAGCTCCCATTCCAGCTGATACAAGTGCCGACATATTATATAAAAGATTTCCTCCAGCAGCAATGTTTAAATCATTGGCATTGGTTCCGAGCCATTTGCCATACATTTCTTTTACCGGATCTCTTGAGGATATAATAATCGGAAAGTCTTTCAAATCCTCCGGTGTTAAAAATTCTTTTGCCGCAAAATCTGAATCGCTGCGCACGAGCGCGCCCCATACTTCCTTTTGATTTATTGAAATAAAATCGTACTTACCGATATTGATTGGTTCTGACACGAGTGCAATATCCAAAAGACCGCGCTCAATATAATCATGGATGTTGGAGGCGTTACCGCTGTAAATGGAATACTTTACAAGCGGATGCCTTTTATGAAATGCGCTGATAAGCTCGGATAAAAACGCCGTTGCCTGAAATTCGCCGCTGCCTATTGCAATTTCTCCAGTCAACATCTGCTCGCCGTGGTTTAAGTCCACTTTTGTTTTCTCGGCAAGCGCTATAATTTCCTGCGCCCTGCGTTTTAATATCATGCCGTCCTCGGTTAAAATGATGTGATGGTTGCTCCTTTGGAACAGCTTGACGCCAAGTTCTTCCTCAAGCTGCGCAATCTGCCGCGATAACGTCGGCTGCGTCACATGCAGGTTTTGTGCCGCCTTTGTGATATTTTCTTCTCTTGCAACCGCTAAAAAATAATTTAATACCCGAAACTCCATCCGCTTCACCACACAAAAAATAAAATTTTTTGTCGTCTTTAGAAAAACGCTGTTATGATATAATCATAACACAAAAATGCAATTGCTTCAATGCATTTCATTCAGATATATTTTCTGTATTTACGTTTTTTCTATTCTTAATTATCCGCTGTTTTATCGGCTGTGTCTTGTTCGCTAACAAAGCTTTTAACCAGTATAATATTCGGTTTTCCAAGACCTTGCCGCTTTTGCTCGATTAACCCAATTTCATTATCCAATTCATCCAGTAACTTCGCCGCTTTTTATCTTGCACACCTCAAACCATCAATAATTTCATCGAGTGTATAAATAATATATATGTTGATATCATCAAACCATCCGTTTTTAACAGACAGGCTCATACGATCCAGCATCAGACCATATAACACCTTTGCTACTGTGGATATGCTCTTGAAACGCTTGTCCTTAAACAAAATTTTTGGGATGCGATAAAAAGTAAATTGTTCGCTTTCATTGCCGTAAAAATATTCAAAAGTCATCAATCAAGGCTCCTTTCAAAAAGTCTTATATATAACAAAAGACAGCCTTTTTTCAAAGACTGTCTAATTGTTTTCGTATTTGGTTTTTTGTGTGTTTATCACAGAAATTTGGCAGTCATATCAAGACTCTTTCCTGCAAATGAAGTAAATAAGTAATAAATCTAATGTAAAAATCTGTGATGAATCCCACAGTATCATGTTTTTAGCTCATTGACTGTTTTTTTGCGAATCTATATTGAATGCACCGAAACACAATTTTCACCGCTCCAAATTTTCTTAGCTGTCCACGGGCTGTCTGCCTCTGTCCAAAATGGGTGCGATGCAGGAAGCCCCAGCGGCAAAAACACTGTTGTGCATAAATACAGGCTTCCGGTTGAAATATAGGGTTCACCAATCGCCGGCTGGCTGCCGCAAACGCCGATTTTAAGCCATCCTTCATGGTCAAAATTTTCAAACTGCATCACTTTTTGAATCACAGCGGTAAGGGCGCAGCGCACCTGTCCATAAGATAAATCCGGCTCTAACAGGTTCTGCAAAGCCGCCTGTGACAGCGCCTGAAACGCCCCGAACCGGTAGGCGGAAGACCGGCCGATTACGGGGTAAGAACCGTCTGGGCCGATTAGTCCCTCCAAAACCGAAGCATAATGGGAAAACCGTTTTTTTACGATTTCTGTAACCTCCGCCCAATCTTCATACTCATGCCCCACGGTGTTTAAAATATCCACCAGCATGGGCTGAATGACAAAACTGTTATAATAATCAAAATGAAACTCGTTTCCGTCGCCATAAATCCCGTCGCCCTTATACCACTGCATGTGCTGTTTCACGGCAAAGTCAATACGCATAGAATCCCAGTCTGCTTCTCCTGCATAATAGAAAAATGCTTCAATCATTGCCGAAAACAACAGCCAGTTATTGTGGTACGGTTTTCTGGTTCTTGTTTTTTTTAGCTGTAAAATCAAATTTTTCTTTGTCTCTTTCTCTAACGGTTCAAATAATTCCTCTGGAGCCCGCAGAAGACCGTGGCACAAAAAAGCCGCGTCCACAATGGGCTGTGCGCCTGTTTCAAAGTTCATAAAATCAGAACAGCCCGGCGTAACGGCATTTTTAATCGCCGACCTTGCGGCGGCTGCAAGCCCCTGCCGTTTTTGCTCCTCACCGCCCGTCAGCCCTTTGCACGCAAGCCACGACGCAATGCCGCAAAGCGTGCGTCCCAACGCTTCAAGATATGTATATTGCCCGCGCCCGTCATCTTCCTGCCTGCATTCTACAGGCATCTGTTTCTGCAAAGAATCCTTCTCCAGCGCGAAAATCACCGGGCCTGCAATTTTCAGCATGGTATCTACCCAATACGACCTGACTGTTTCCATAAATTCCGCCTGCTTTCATAAATAATCTGATATGAGCTAGCTTTTACTCTTCCAGATAGCGCCGTGCAATTTTTTCCACGCCGTCCCGCTCCCCTGGTGCTGCAAAATAGTTATCAGAATCCTCTTTGCTGATTTCTGTTTTTTGCGGATAAGGATAAACTGGGCGGCAAAAATCGTTATCGTCGCCGTTATGCCGAACGGCATACAGCACCTCAGGCGCAGCGCCTTGCTCCCGCCACGCTACCACAGCGTCCAAGGGGGCTTTTAACACGCCGTCTTCCTTATGCTTTACAAATTGCGCCCCCGGCCCCTCTGTGCCGTGGCCCATGCCGGGAATTAAAAAATACCGGGCAAAATCCATTGTCTGCATCAAGCCATTTTGATTTTCAATCACCCGTTCATAATAGCTGACTGCATCCTGAAACGGCACAAGCGGGTCTGACGAGCCCGAATACATAATCAGCTTGCCGCCGCGATTTTGAAAGGCGCGCAAATTCGCACTGTTGGCATTCACATGCCTTGCCAGCGCCTTTTGATAGACGTCCATATCACGGTCAAAGTCAAACTTCATGTAATCATAGTCTTTTCCGAACACCCACCGAAACACATAAAACAGCCCCTCTGCACCCTCTAACCTTTGCTGGCTTAAAATTCCCGGAGCGGTAAATTCGCTTCCAAAGGGCATGGGCGTATAAATGCGCTCACCGGTTCTTGGATTTTTCGGGCCTTGATAAATCCTTCGCAGGGCCATGATCTGTTCTTCCGTCAGCGACGCATCGTTTTTTCTTGCAAGGCAAATGATCTCTTCCGCGGCTGCTTCATCTGCACGGGGGTCTGGTATAAACGCGCCCGGCTTCACGCCGTCCTTTTTCTGTTGAAACCAATCTACTGCTGTTTTCGTTAAATTTTGAACCTGCTCTTTCGTAAACATATCGCTGCCGTCGGCTGTGTGCATTGCCTGATAGTTCCAAAGAAAATAGGCATGCAGCAACGTGCGGTTGTTGGCCGGCACCCCGGCGACAATTCCGTCATAGTCGTTCGGATACCGCTGCGCTAACGATAACGCCTGCTGGCCGCCTGTGGAGCAGCCTACAAAATAAGAAAAATCCGCAGGTCTGCCATAAAACTGCTCAAGAAGTTCCTTTGACACGGTCGTCATCAAATGGGTGGCGCGGTGTCCAAAATCCGCCCAGCGTTCCGGTTCACCGATTAAATCATCAACATCCGGCGAAGTGCCCATGTCGGTGTTTGCCACCGCATAGCCTTCCCGTACCCCGTCTGCCAGCGCTTCATAAGAAATACGCCCGGCGCTTCCGCCGTTTCCCGTGCCTAAAAATCTGCCGTTCCAGTTTTCTGCCGGCAGCCAGAGTTCCGCCCTGATAAACGATACGGGAGACGGCCGCATTACAAAGCGGACAGCACACAACTTTGGCAGCCGCTCAAACGTTCTGCCGTCCGGCAGCACTACCGTGCCTTGATCAGCCTCCACCGCTTCAGTAATTTCGCAGTTTTCAATCTTTATGTTTAAAAGTTCATTTATTTTTAACTTTTCCATCTTCGTCCTCTCTCTTTATCGATTATGGCGGAACAGCAACGGTCTTATTGCATCAATTCAGCTGCTTTTCTTAAATTTTCCACAGCCATTGAAGGCATTCTTCCCAAACCGTCCGGCCCCATGTTTAAAAGGTAATTCACGCCCAAACTGTTCAGCTTTTTCCGGTTTTCCGCTATGGCCTCAGGCGTTTTCCAGTTTTGGTCGTAATACCGAAATCCCCAGCTGTCGTTCATGGTTCCGGCTGTTTCATACAGGCCGTAGGGCGAAAATTTATAGCCGGCAAGGTCGTTCATGTTCTGGCTTTCCAGAGCCTCTTCCGGCGGCTCCTGAGGAATCTCGTTGTCCCCTAAAGACACATAGTCATAAGCCCCGTTGCCAATGCGGGAATTAATCAGGCAATTCGGCTGATAATGCTTTACCAGGTTGTTTAATTCCAGGCTCTGCGCCGGTGAAATGGTGTGAGGCACGTCGAACCAGATTAAACATAAATCTCCGTAACCCGTTAAAATCTCTTCCACCTGTGGCTTAATTTTCTCTGCAAAGCAACGGTCAAAATTCTTTTTTTCCGCGTCTTTAAAATCCCAGGAATTGTCCCACGACACGCCTGCGCAAGGCTCGTGGTTGGTGTAGCCGCCTCCGTTTGGCTCATGCCAGTCAAGCTCCTGGGAATAGTAAAGGCCGAATTTCAGCCCGTACTTATAACAGGCCTCCGCCAGCTCCGCCGTAATGTCCCGGCCAAAAGGCGTGGCGTCAACCACGTTGAACTTGTCCGCTTTTGAGTGATACATCGCAAACCCCTCGTGGTGCTTCGAAGTCATAACAAAATATTGCATTCCGCAGTCCTTTGCCAGACGAATCCATTCCTCTGCGTCAAAATAAATTGGATTGAATACACGTGTCAGTTCGTCATACGCGCGGTTGGGGATCGCGCAGTAGGACTGAATCCACTCCGCATACGTTTTGACCCGCGTTCCGCGGTATTCGCCGCCCAATACAGAATACAGCCCAAAATGAACCATCATTCCAAACTCCGCCTTGCGAAACCATTCTTTATTATCCATTTCACACAACTCCTTCATTTTGTTCTATTCAAAAATGACCTTTTGACAAATTTGTCAAAAGGTCATAATCAATTTGGCGGAGAGGGAGGGAACAAAAGTATGTGCAAATTCATAATTTTCAAATGTATAATAAAACTGATTA
>NZ_JAXUNN010000020.1:0-3903 GCF_037235575.1 Congzhengia sp.
AACAAAAGCACGTCACGGATGGAGTTTTCCCCGGTTAAAATCATAACCAAACGGTCAATTCCAATGCCCAAACCGCCGGTAGGCGGCATGCCATATTCCAGCGCCGTAACAAAATCGTCGTCCATCATGCTGGCCTCGTCGTCCCCCGCGTCACGCTTGGCAACCTGCGCCATAAAGCGTTCCTTCTGGTCTATGGGGTCGTTCAATTCGGAAAATGCGTTTGCACATTCCCTGCCGCAAATAAACAGCTCAAACCGTTCCGTATACCGGCTGTCCCCCGGGCATTTTTTCGCCAAGGGTGAAATTTCAACCGGGTGCCCAGTTAAAAAGGTGGGCTGAACGAGCTTGTCCTCAACAAATTCGTCGAAGAACAAATTCAAAATATCTCCCTTCAGGTGGTGAGGCTCAAACTGAATGTGGTGCTCTTTGGCAACCTTTTGTGCTTCCTCTAACGTTTCAATTTCATTAAAGTCTACGCCTGCATATTTTTTTACAGCATCAACCATGGAAATGCGTTCAAAGGGCTTTGAAAAGTCCAGCGTCGCGCCGTCATATTCCACCACACCGGTGCCCAAAACGGCCTGAGCCACATGGCGGTATAGGTCTTCCGTTAAATTCATAATATGCTCATAGTCGGTATAGGCCTCATAAAGCTCTAACAGCGTAAACTCGGGATTGTGCTTTGTGTCCATGCCCTCGTTACGGAACACCCTGCCAATTTCATACACCTTTTCAAACCCGCCTACAATCAATCGCTTTAAATGTAGTTCTAAGGCAATTCTCATGTAAAGGTCAATATCCAGCGTATTGTGATGGGTAATAAACGGCCGGGCCGCTGCGCCGCCGGGAATGGTGTGAAGCACCGGCGTTTCCACTTCCATAAAGCCCAAATTATCTAAAAAATTTCGGATTTCTTTAATAATCTGTGTGCGCTTTAAAAATGTCTGTCTGGACCTTTCGTTCATAATCAGATCCACATAGCGCTGCCGGTATCTTAAATCCGTATCTGTCATGCCATGGAATTTCTCCGGCAGGGGCAAAAGAGATTTAGAAAGAAGCGTATATTCCGAAATCCGCACCGAAACCTGGCCGGTTTTGGTTTTAAACACTTCGCCCTTTGCGCCCACAATGTCGCCGATGTCAAGCTTTTTATAGGCGGCGTAAGACGCTTCACCCAACACGTCTAACTTTACAAAAAGCTGAATTTTGCCGGAAACGTCCTGCAAATCGCAGAACATTACCTTTCCCATGCCGCGTTTTGACATGAGCCGCCCGGCAACGGACACAACTTCGCCCTCCATAGATTCGAAATTGTTTTCAATATCAGCACAATAGTGCGTTTTATCAAATTTCACCTGTTCAAAGGGATTTTTCCCCTCATTCACCAGCTCGGTCAGCTTGTCCCGCCGGATTTGCAAAAGTTCACTCAGCTCCGGCACTGAATTATTTTCCTGTGACATGGTATTCCTCCTAAAATTATGTATATATCAAATATTATACTACAGTTTTATTGTTTACACAATAATTTTTTTATTTTTCTTGAAGTTATTGACTTTTTGAAACGATTGCTATAAAATAAATGAAACTTCATTAAGCATGAAAAGGAGAGAAAAGTTATGTACAATTTCAGCAACGTGACAACCCTTTATATTTCGGCTGAAAACGGCTCAGATATTAACATGGGCTTTCTGCCGGAGGAAGACGGTTTGGGCAACGGCCCCTTAAAAACCTTTAAATTTGCGCTGATGCAAATTGCAAACCTGCGCCGGGTGGGAATGTTACAGCCCATCACCTTAAAAATTATGGACAGCGAGGTGTTCGTGCCCGAAACCATTGTAATCGACGAATCGGTCTGCGGACTAACCATTGAGCCTTACGACATGGAAAAACGCACCACCATCACGGGCAGCAAAAAGCTCACCGGGTTTTACGAGTCGGAGTTTAACGGCCACAAGTGCTTTGCGGTGAACATTCCCGAGGTGAAAGAGGGCAAATGGTCTTTTGCCGATTTATATGTTGACGGCGAACGCGCACAGCTTCCCAGATACCCGGAAACAGGCCACATCATTCCAAAGCAAGTGGAAGTGAAAACAAAGGTCTTGCACGAAGGCTCTAAATGGTTTATCGCCAATGACGGCGATTTGGACGGCATTCAGAATGTGGAGGACTGCTATTTAAGTTTCACCCATTTCTGGGTTGACGAGCACACCCCCATTGAAAGCTTTGACAGAAAAACCAACAAGGTTACGTTAAAATACCGCTCCGGCTACCACTGCTACAGCGAATCTCCGGAAGATTCCAGCACCATGGAATATTATTTAGAAAACGTACCGGAAAAATTCTCTAAGCCCAACCAATGGTATTTAGATAAAAAAGAAGGCATTTTATATTACATTCCGAAAAACAACAGTCAGACCGTTGATAACATTTCTGTCTATGCACCGGTTATTTCCATGCTGGTAGACATACACGGCGACGCAGAAAACGGCAAAAAGGCAAACAATATTCGGCTTCGCAATTTAGACTTCCGCTACACCGACGGCGGCTATTACAGCGACCAGATTTTAGACACCGCCACCATGCACACCGAAAACGTTGAACCCAAAGCAACAGACGGTCAGTCTGCCAACAAAGCGCCGGGAACCATTCGCTTTATCGGCGCTCACGGCTGCTTCATGGAAAACTGCTCGGTGAAAAATTTCGGTCACTACGGCGTATCCATTGAAGACGGCTGCGACAACATTCACATTTTAGGCAACACGTTCTACGACGGCGGCGCAGGCGGCATTAAAATTAACGGCGCAGATGCGGAAGGCGAAGCATTTAACCTTACATACGGCAACGAAATTTCCGACAACGAAATTTCGTTCTGCGGCCGGAAATATTTTGCAGGCTGCGGCGTATTGCTGATGCACTCCTTTGAAAACACCGTTTCCCACAACGACATTCACGACCTGTTCTACAGCGGAATTTCTGTGGGCTGGGTCTGGGGTTACAAGCCCACGGTGTGCCGCGACAATATCATTGAAAAGAACCACATCTATAACCTGGGCGACGGTTTGCTTTCCGACATGGGCGGCATTTACCTTTTGGGCTACCAGCCGGGCACCATTGTCCGCGGAAACCTCATTCACGACGTAAACGCCCGTCACTACGGCGGCTGGGGCATTTATACCGACGAGGGCTCAAGCTACATCACCGTTGAAAACAACATTTGCTACAACTTCTCAAACAATGCTTACCACCAGCATTTCGGAAGCATGAACACCGTGAGAAACAACATTTTTGCCTTTTCAACTGACGGAATTCTCCGTGTCAGCAGACCGGAAATGCACCTTAGCATTATTTTTGAGCGCAACATTGTGGTGGCAGACAATTCGCCCATGTATGCGGTGAACTATCACGGCCAGTTTAACCATGCCATTGCCGGCTCGAAAAACGTGTTCTACGACTATGGCCGCGACAAGACCTACCTCATGGAGAGCGACACGGTTCAGGCGGAACTGCCGGAATTTTCGGCAAAACACAACATGGATTGCGACTCGGTTGTGGCAGACCCGCTGTTTAAAGATGTAGATAACCGTGACTTTACTTTATCACCCAATTCCCCTGCCATCAAACTGGGCTTTGTTCCTTTTAATTTAAACGATGCAGGCGTAAGAAAATAAAAAATCACAATAAAAATGGCATTGGGAACCTGGGTTCCCAATGCCATTTCTTTTTATTTTACCCCTTTACAAACCTTTTGCGTTATGGTATAATAATAAAAGTTTTTGAAAAAAGCCCCCATAGTTAAATGGATATAACAGCCCCCTCCTAAGGGGCAGTTATAGGTTCGATTCCTATTGGGGGTGCCACACTATAACTTATCCGAACATGTGCATTGGATTTTTAAAGCAAGGC
>NZ_JAXUNN010000021.1:0-54388 GCF_037235575.1 Congzhengia sp.
TAATCAGTTTTATTATACATTTGAAAATTATGAATTTGCACATACTTTTGTTCCCCAGTAAACCATTGAAGACCTGCGCTGTGTCCACATATCTGTCTTTTCAAAGGCTCCCATGGCGTACTCTTCCGCCATATAGGTGAATGCTTTTAAGTCCGGACTGTCAATATTCCGAATGATAACCGTGTCTTCATCCGGCGTTCTGAAATTGTTTTTCTTATAAAATGTCTGGTCAATAAATGTCGGCTCAAAAGGCTTCTTTAAATATTTTTCAACCACCTCTTCCGGGCAAACCGGCGGAATCTGCAGCATTGCAGGATACTTAGGGTTTGCTTTGTCAATACTGCCAAACGCTCCTTTGGTTCCTAGATATATCATTTCTTCGAGCTTACTTCCCTCAAAGTTGTGATAACAACGCATCTGCGGCGGCGAAACCTGCTTTAAGTTCCGGTGGTAATGGCTTAAAAGCATTTCCCACGCGATAACATTCAGATCCTTGGCCATTTTTACACATTCTTCATCTTCAAACAGTTCCAGCATCATGGAAATTTCTTCGATTGCCAGCGGAGAATAGGTCGAACTGTTATACTCGCTGAAACAGCCGCAGAAAGCGTTATATTCATGCACCTTTCTGAGCCGTTCCTTTCCCCGTTCTAAAAACTCCTTGTTGCCTGAAATTTCACCGGCGTTGATTATGGTGTTTAAACTCATCAGGCTGATATTTGTGTAGTCTGGGGAAACATTTCTTCTGATGCTGCAAATTGCCGCTTTCATCAGCGATTCGGATAAAGCGGCGCGAAGCTCGTCGTCTAAACAGTCGCTTCTTCTTTTTAATATGTATGCAAAGTGCTTTGCATTAAAATCCGCCATGTTATAGTCAGGCGCAATCATGTGGTCGCAGTCTTCTTCAATATAGTAAGGCCACAAACCGTATGTTTTGGAGTCTTCGCGGTTGTCCTGATATTTAATCAGGCCCCAAAGAACCGATTTTGCCTCTTCATAATACTCTTCTTTTCTTAAGAAAAACACATGGTCTGCAAATGCAGAGTTCTCTGTTGGGCTGTGCAAATCCCCTGAAATTCTTGTGTGGTATCCGCCGGAACCCCCGTTCCAAGGGGCCACATGCTGCATAATCATGCCCGCCTCAGGGTCAAACCGTTTATGTTTTTCTTCTACGCCAATTTCTAAAAATTCTTCATACATCAGTTTTACACTTCCTTGCAGTCAAGTTCCGTTTATTTTAATCGTACGCCCTCTGTCAAAATCAGAAGCGCCAAAGATTGACCATATGTCATGGGACAAATTGGGATTACCCGGTAGTCCTCCAAGGTCGCGCCCATTCCCGTTCCGTAGGATACGTTCTGCACTTCTCCATCTTCGGCAATGTTATCTACAACATATTTCAGCGCCTTTTCGCCGACCACCTTATATTTTTCATCTATGTAACCCAGCCGAACGGCTTTTAAAATACCGTAACCAAAACCGGCTGTCGCAGAAGCTTCCAAATAGGAACTTGGATCGTCTAAAAGTGTGTGCCAACCGCCGCTTTCGTCCTGGGTTTTTGCCAGCGCCTCAACCTGAAACACGAGCGTGTTCAAAAGGTATTCTTTTAAAGAACCCTCAAGGCCAAGCATTTCTATAAACTCAACCGAACCTGCGGTATACCAGCAGTTGCCCCGTGCCCAAAGCGCATCGGCAAAGTTGTGTCTGCCGTCAAAGGTCCAGCCGTGGAACCAAAATCCAGTTTTTTTATCAGCCAGATATTTAATATGGAACAGGAACTGGAATTTTGCTTCTTCAATATATTCTTTTCTGTCAAGCAACAGTCCCATTTTGGCTAAAAACAGCACTGTCATAAACAGCGTGTCAATCCAAACCTGGTTGTGGTTTTCCCCACCGCTGACGATATGCTGAATTCCGCCGCCTTCCGTTCTCGGCATTTCGTTCATAACCCATTCTGCCCACTCGGTGCAAAGGTCTAAATAATCCTTTCTGCCGGTTTCCTCGGCCAAATGCGCCAGTGTCAGCATTGGACACATGGTGTTGACATTTCGTTCGGGAAGACCTTTTGCGATATTTTTATCATACCATTTTATTAAAAAATCGCGGTATGATGTATCGCCAAGTTCCTTGTAATACTTATACATGCCATACATTCCAACCCCTTGTGGCCACTCCCAGTTTTCAATGTCGATAATTCCAATGGGACATTCTTCTTCAATGCCCTGATTTTTGATTGCAGTCATGTTATCTGCAACTTTTTTAAGTATTTCCTTCATGCGTAGGTCCCCACTTTGACTTGTAGTTTATGATATATGATATATTATGCCATAAATCATTCACCACTTCAAGCCCAAAATTTTTACAACACTATGAATTTAGTAAATAAAACGTACCTTTTCTATTGATATTTGAAAAAAAGTATGATATACTTGTGACATTGATAAAAACAGCCGTAAAACAGGTGGTTTATTTATGTATAAAACGATTATTATTAACAGCAAAGCTGAAACAATTGCGCACTTGAAGTATGCAATTTCCGAAAGCAATTTAGGCTTTACCGTTGTTTCTTCCTATTTATATAATAAGCGCGCGTCAGACGCAGTAGCCAGAACGCGCCCAAATTTGGTGATTACCGATTTGCCCCCGGCAAAGGAAAAGAACTTAGATATTGTGAAAAGCATCCACAGACGTTTTCCGGATATTAAAATTTTACTGTATACCGACAGAACGGATTTTGAGCTGGCAAAATCCGCTGTTTCCCAAGGAGTTTCCGCCATTATCAACCCAGGAGATGACACTGAGCTGACTGCGGCGCTGACTGAAATTAAGGTTTTGCTTGACCGGCAGGCGACTCAGAAAAAGCGTGATAAATTATTTGATCAGCTTGTTGTTTCTGCAAGAAAACAGTTTTTGACAGACATTTTTATGGGGAACATCACCGGCAGAGAAAATATTCAGAAAAAGGCCAAAGAGCTGAGTTTAGGCAATCATTCCTGCATATACTGCCCGTTCTGGATTGCCATTCCCAATTACAATGAATATATGACAAACCGCTGGAATTACGACAAGGAGCGGTTTTTGGTTGCCGTGGGCAACTTTCTGCGGCCTGAAAATAAAAGCTTTGAAATTCAGAATATCATGTTCACAAACGGAGAAATCTTTTATGTTGCTTTGGCGGAGACCAGCGACGCCACCAATTTTATTAATACCTTGCGTCTGCACCTCACCAATACCGAGCACAATTTAAAGACCATGATCGGACTTACGGTCAATTGGCATATTGGCCGGCATTTTATGTCCTTTCACGATTTTATCGACCACATCACAACACCGATTTTAAGCAACAGCAACATGAACGTCGAGGCAATTGACAACACGAAGGAAAATCACGCGTTGCTGCTTGATATGTATAAAAACGTAGTAATTTCCGCAATTTTGGATAAAACGCCCCGTCTTAAAGAGCATTTAAACTATATTGTGCGGCTGCTTTCCCAGTCGGCCGAAAATGTGCTTTCAGATGCACTGTCCGAATTCTGTGAAATTTCCATGCAGAATATGGCGCCGCATTTAAAAGAAAACGCAGAATTCAAACGCATGATGCGTTCCCTTTCCGAAGCAAACGGCGCCACAGCGCAAAATATTTGCACCAACGTGCTTTTTATGGTTTGCCGGGAGGCCGGAAAAAACAATCTGACCGCTTCTTCCAGCACTGTGAAACGTGCCGTGGAATATATTCAAAATAATTTTGCCCGGGATTTATCTTTAGAGGACGTGGCAAAATATTTAAACTTAAATCCTTCTTATTTTTCGCGCTTTTTCAAGCTGCACACCGGCTTTAATTTCAGGGACTATTTAATAGAGCTCAGGGTAAAAAAAGCAAAGGAGCTGCTGATAACCGGCAAATATAAAATATATGAAATCAGCATTATGACCGGTTATAAAAACAGCAAATATTTTGCCGCCCAGTTTAAGGCAGTAACCGGCCTGACTCCCAGCGAATTTGCAAACGGCGAGGCCGCAAAGTCAACAGGCGCATAATGTTTATTTGGCCAAAATTACAGCTTTGTTACTCCTTATATGCGCTGGATTATTGGATATATACAAAGATTTTGAACAATTTATTTTATATATTGACAAAAAGAAAAATTCGTGCTAAAATAAATTTAAACAGGTTGTTAAAAATTTAACAATATACTATAGTGGGAGGTTCTATCATGAATGAAACAAAACCAATCATTGACAGCGTGGAAGCGTTGGAAACAGAACTGAAAAGATTAAGAAACGTTCAAACAGTTTTTGCCGGCTACACTCAGGAACAGGTTGACAAAATATTCCTGGCGGCTGCCACAGCTGCCGACAAGGCCAGAATTCCCCTCGCCAAAATGGCTGTGGAGGAAACGGGCATGGGCATTGTGGAAGACAAGGTTATTAAAAACCACTATGCGGCGGAATATATTTACAACGCCTATAAGGACACAAAAACCTGCGGAATTATCGAAGAAGACAAATCCTATGGCATTAAAAAGGTTGCAGAACCCATCGGTGTGGTAGCAGCAGTTATTCCTACCACGAACCCCACATCAACAGCAATTTTTAAAACGCTGATTGCGCTGAAAACCAGAAACGCAATTATTATCAGCCCCCATCCCAGAGCAAAAAAGTCTACCATTGCTGCGGCAAAGGTAGTATTAGATGCAGCCGTAGCGGCTGGCGCTCCGGAGGGAATTATCAGCTGGATTGACGTTCCCTCGTTGGATTTAACCAACACGGTTATGAAAGAGGCAGACATTATTTTAGCAACCGGCGGACCGGGCATGGTAAAAGCGGCATATTCCAGCGGAAAACCTGCAATCGGTGTTGGTGCGGGCAACACACCGGCCATTATCGACGACTCGGCCGATCTGCTTTTGGCAGTAAACTCTATTATCCATTCTAAAACATTTGACAACGGTATGATTTGCGCGTCAGAGCAAAGCGTGATTGTTATGAAAAATATCTATGACGCTGCAAAAAAAGAATTTGCCCGCCGCGGCTGCTATTTCCTGGATAAGGATGAAACGGAAAAGGTTCGGAAAACCATTATTATAAACGGCGCATTAAACGCCAAAATTGTTGGTCAGAAAGCACACACCATTGCCGCTCTTTCCGGTGTTGATGTTCCGGAAGGCACAAAAATTCTTATCGGCGAAGTAACTTCGGTGGACATTTCTGAAGAATTTGCTCACGAAAAGCTTTCCCCTGTTTTGGCAATGTATAAAGCCAAAGACTTTGACGATGCTCTGGCAAAAGCAGAACAGCTCATTGCTGACGGCGGCTATGGCCACACCTCCTCTCTTTATGTAGATGCTGTGAAGGAAACAGAAAAAATTAACCAATTTGCTTTAAGAATGAAAACCTGCCGCATTTTGGTGAACACACCTTCTTCCCACGGCGGCATCGGAGACCTTTACAACTTTAAGCTTGCGCCTTCCCTCACCCTGGGCTGCGGCTCGTGGGGCGGCAACTCTGTTTCGGAAAATGTCGGTGTAAAGCACCTTTTGAATATCAAAACTGTTGCAGAAAGAAGGGAGAACATGCTTTGGTTCAGAGCGCCTGAAAAGGTTTATTTAAAGAAAGGCTGCCTGCCGGTTGCTTTAGATGAATTGAAAAACGTCATGGGCAAAAAGAGAGCATTTATCGTAACAGACTCGTTCCTTTACCAGAACGGTTACACAAAACCGATTACCGATAAGTTAGACGAGATGGGCATTGCCCACACCACGTTCTTTGACGTAGCTCCCGACCCGACTTTAGCTTGCGCCAAAGCCGGAACCGTGCAGATGCGCGCATTCCAGCCGGACACCATTATTGCGCTGGGCGGCGGTTCTGCAATGGATGCCGCGAAAATCATGTGGGTGATGTATGAACACCCGGAAGCAGACTTCATGGACATGGCAATGCGCTTTGTAGACATCAGAAAGCGTATTTACACGTTCCCGAAAATGGGTGAAAAAGCATATTTCATTGCTGTTCCCACCTCTGCCGGCACAGGCTCTGAAGTGACGCCGTTTGCCGTTATCACTGACGAATCAACCGGCGTTAAATATCCTCTGGCTGACTATGCGCTGATGCCAAACATGGCAATTATCGACACAGACCTTCATATGTCAGCTCCCAAGGGCTTAACAGCCGCATCGGGTATTGACGCAGTTACCCACGCCTTAGAGGCTTATGCTTCTATCATGGCTACGGATTACACCGACGGGTTGGCAATTCAGGCTCTGAAAGTTATTTTTGAATATCTGCCGAAAGCATATGAAAACGGTCAGACAGACGTGGAAGCAAGAGAAAAAATGGCAAACGCTGCAACCATGGCCGGCATGGCATTCGCAAACGCATTTTTGGGCATTTGCCACTCCATGGCACACAAGCTTGGCGCATTCCACCATCTGCCTCACGGTGTTGCAAACGCTTTGATGATTGATGAAGTTATCCGCTTTAATGCAAGTGAGGTACCCACAAAAATGGGTACGTTCTCGCAGTATGACCACCCGCATACCTTAGCACGATATGCTCAGATTGCAGATGCACTGGGCCTTAAGGGCAAGACGGACGAAGAAAAAACCGAAAACTTGATTAAGGCAATTGACGATTTAAAAGAATTGGTTGGAATTAAAAAGACCATTAAAGAATATGGCATTGATGAAAAAGACTTTTTAGACCGGCTGGACGAAATGGTAGAACAGGCATTTGACGACCAGTGCACCGGCGCAAACCCCAGATATCCGCTGATGAGCGAAATTAAGGAATTATACCTGAACGCATATTATGGAGGTGAAAGATAATGAATTTTGAAAATGTAATTGCAGTAAGACCTACTAAAACAATTTACCGCGACGGCGACAAATCGGTTAAGGTGTTTAACGAGGAATTCTCGAAGGCTGACGTATTGAACGAGGCGCTGAACCAAGCCCGTGTGGAGGAAACCGGATTAAATATACCGAAGCTTTTGGAGGTTACAAAAACCGACGGCAAGTGGGCCTTAGTGATGGACTTCATTGAAGGGGAAACGCTGGCCTCCCTTATGAAAAAGCATCCTGAAAAACTGGATGAATATTTAAACCTTTTTGTTGATCTTCAGCTTGAAATTCATGGAAAAACAGCACCTCTTTTAACAAAACTGAAGGATAAGATGAAGCGCAAAATTTCAGAAACCGATTTGGACGCAACTACCCGTTATGAGCTTCATGCAAGACTGGAGGGTATGCCCAAACACACAAAGGTTTGTCACGGCGATTTTAACCCAAGCAACATTATTGTGGATAAAAACGGCACGCCTTATGTGTTAGACTGGTCTCACGCAACCCAGGGCAACGCCAGTGCAGACGCGGCAAGAACCTATCTTTTGTTCTGCCTGTCCGGCGATGACAAAACAGCGGAAAAATATTTGGATTTGTTCTGTAAAAAGAGCGACACAGCAAAGCAGTATGTGCAGAAATGGATTCCCATTGTCGCAGCGTCCCAGTTAGTGAAAGGAAAACCAGAAGAACGCGCGTTTTTAACCCATTGGACAGACGTTGTGGAGTATGAATAAGTAAAACTTAAAAACTTCCCGGAATGTAATCCTTCCGGGAAGTTTTTTTATTGTTTAACCGAATTGTTATTGTTTTTTTCATAAAAATGTGATATTATATAAAATTGTGCGAAAAAAATAAGGAGTGAATCAGTTGGAAACCTATGCGGTATTTAAAGATTTGGCAATCATCCTGGTTTCGGCAAAAATTTTAGGTCTTTTGGCAAGAAAAATGAAAGTCCCCCAAGTGGTGGGCGAAATTGTGGCAGGGTTATTGATTGGACCCAGCGTTTTAGGATTAGTGGGACAGACAAGTTTCTTAACGCAAATGGCCGAAATCGGCGTCATTTTGCTAATGTTTTCGGCAGGCCTGGGCACAAACCTGAAAAACATGATTAAAACAGGGCCGTTTGCCTGTCTGGTTGCAGTTTGCGGCGTAGCTGTTCCGCTGATATTGGGAACGCTGCTTTACATGCTGTTTTATGGGTTTGCCGCCGTTGGCTCTCCACATTTTTATAAGGCCGTGTTTATTGGCGTAATTCTCACTGCCACATCTGTGAGCATTACGGTGCAAACCCTGTCTGAGCTTGGCAAGCTGAAATCAAAGCTTGGTACAGCAATTGTCAGCGCCGCCATCATTGACGACGTTATCGGCATTATGGTTTTAACGGTTGTCATCGGAATCGGCGCTAACACCTCTGGCGCCAGCGCGGGCATTTTGTCGGTTATTATGCGCAGTCTGCTATTTTTTGTGTTTTCAGGCGTACTTGGATATGCATGCTACAAACTCTTTAAAGCATTAAATAAAAAATACTCCCACACCCAGAGGATACCGATTTTTGGTCTGGCGCTATGCATGTTTATGGCATATGCGGCTGAAAAATATTTTGGTGTGGCAGACGTTACCGGCGCATTTGTAGCCGGCATTATCCTTTGCAACATTAACGATGCCGAATATATTGAGCGAAAAATGGCCATTAATTCCTATATTCTGTTTGGTCCCGTATTCTTTGCAGGTATCGGTTTAAAAACCGACATACATGGCATTTCCGGCACCATTGTGCTGTTTTCCATCTGCTTTGTGCTGGTGGCCTTAGTGTCTAAAATTATTGGCTGCGGGCTGGTTTCAAGAATATGCAAATATTCCTGGCGGGACAGCCTAATTGTAGGCGTCGGCATGATGACCCGGGGCGAGGTGGCGTTGATTGTGGCGCAAAAGGGCCTATCTGTGGGCCTTCTGGACCCCATTTACTTCACGCCCGTTATCATTCTCATTATCGTATCGTCTATTTTAACGCCAATCTTTTTAAAACTATTGTTTGCCAAAAATATGAACGCAGCAGCAATCCATGAACTTTCTGCGTAACAGCAGCTGAATCAACTTTTCACGAATATTTTGTTCGTTTCTGTTTTTAAATGAAGTTTTTTAATATTTTGATACCCCGCTTTTCATGCGGGGTATTTCTTTTCTGTTTACAATTGAACGATAAATTGTATTCTTTAATGTCAAACTTACAATTTTCGACATATTATGATATTGTACCAATAAAAAAGGAGGCCAATGATATGGCAAATTTTGTTTTAACAGATACAAACGGAGAACCGATTGCTGAAACATGCCCGGCAACAGGCTTTCAGTCGCTATCAGTATGCGCACCGGTAACGGTGACGCCTTTTGCAAGAAGCGGCGTAACAAAAACGAAATGCTGCGGCGATCCGGTTGTAAGACCTGGTCAGGAAACATGCCCCGGAATTAAAAACGGCTCTTGTCACTTTACAATCAGCCAGGATCTCTGCGTTGAAGTTCCCGTTGTGTTCGGCGCTGTTTCGCAGGTCGGCGATGCTTTTGTAAATTGTATCCGCACATCCGAAAAGGATATTTGTATCAATTGCGGTTATGAAGACGATGACGATAACGATTAAAAACACCATGATAATGCGCCGGCGGTTTAAATATCGGCACTGAAAACTGCTATCAAAAAAACGCATGGGCATCGTAATTGATGCCCATGCGTTTTTTTACCGTGTCCAAACCGTTCCGTCAGCAAATGCTACACGAGTGATTTTAATATTTTTAATTCTATCTGTTTCGCTGTATCCATACAGACTCCAATGCCATGATTGTGTATCCAGCGTACCAAAAGACATCTGCTGCGCATACCCGTCAAATTGGCTGCTTCCAAACCCGTAATATTTTACCGGCTCATTAAATGTATTGTAACAGTTAAACTCCAACTCAATGGCCGAAATTTCTTTATAGCTGATATTGCGCAGTACAATGTTTGCCTGTTTTATTCCATAGCTGTCGGTAACATAACTGGAAATTGCTGCAACCGGCTGTTTCACGGTTGCCCGCCAGGTATCCATAACAACATATACCGTGTTGACAATGTCTTCAAAAAACACGTTTTCATAGTCCCAAAATTTGTCTAGTGCGTCGTCGCAAATATCTATGGCGCCGTTATAATCCGTTACGGAAAGAGCATATTGTATCTGCGGAATTATTTCATTATATAGAGCCTCGTCATGGGTGGTAAACCAGCCGACATTAACATAATCCTGCACTTGCCAGGTTGGCACTGCAATTGTTCTGTCAAAGGGAGCATACATGGTGCTCATAGGCTCTAAATACCAGCCCACATTCTGATACAGTTCAATTTCATCGCCTGAAACCAAAAGCTGTCTGCCGTCTGCTGAATACATTAAAACCGGCGGTGCAGTGAACCACCCCACCGTTTTTTGTGCCTCAATCTCGCTTTCCGCAACAATAAGCTCCCTGCCGTCGGCAGAATACATTGTCACCAAAGATGCAAACACAACTTGTGTCTGCAATACAAAACAAATCGCTAAAAGTAAGTATAACAGCCTTTTTTTCATCTAAAAATACCCCCACTTAGTTTTTAAAAATGCTCCATATTGCTTTCCTGCACAGTGATTTCTTCCCCAGCTTTGGGAACCAGACCATCGTCAAAGTGAATCATCACATTTTGCGCTGTAAGCGTTTTTTGTAACATTTTGATATCTGTTCCATAAACAGGTTTCTTTTCGTCAATTGCCAAAGCACAGGCCACGCCTGCTGCCTGGCCGGAAATGATTGCTGGAGGAATTACGCGCAGAACATCCCACGCATAGCCCTCTCCCGCCGCGCTTCTGCCGGCTGTAATAATGTTTCCGAACCCGTCGCGCACCAGCGTTCCAAACGGAATTTCATATAAAAAGTCCCGCCGGTCGAAGTCGCAAATTGCGCCGACCGAGTCGTCAAAGTGCCTGTAGGTGTCCGCTTCCTTCAGGGTATAGTTCCCGTCGATGTGCCGCGTGGTTCGAAACTGCGGCATGGTGGGAATTCGAAGTATGTCCCGTGCCACTTTATCCTTATCATTTTTCAGCTTATTCAACGCTTCAATGTGATTTTCCACCACATAGTTCGTCACGTCTTGCGAATTTGTTCCCAGCCAATAGGGCTTTCCCTCCGGGTGGCCGCCGCCATAAAGGTTTGCATTTCCGCCGCTTGCCCAGTGCTGCAAATTACCTAAATCGCCGCTTTCCGCTGCCTTTTTGCACATTTCAGTGTCTGCGCCGTGCATCATAAACGTGTGAAAGTTCCGTCCCTGCACCGTTGGCACGCCTGCCTGAACCATTAAATCTCCGTCGCCGGTGGCATCTACAAACATGCCTGCCGTGTAATATTCAAAACCGGACTTGTTCACAACCACAACGCCTTTCACCTGGCTGCCTTCCATCGCCACGTCTGACACCACAGAATCATATAAAATGGATACGCCCTCACTCTTAATAAACTCAGTCAGCGCCAAAACAAAAATCGGCACGGAATACCGCGTCACATATCTGGGTCCGTCTTTTGTGGGGTTACCATTTTTCCAGCAGTCGGGAATGGTGTCATATCCGTATTTTACAGATAGCTGTAACAACTCCTCTGCCATGCCCTTAATAATCTGCACGCCCCGACCGTTGCATAAGGGAACAAACAGGTTAATCAGCCCGATGGTTGCTAACCCACCCAAACAAATGGTTTTTTCAATTAACAGTACCTTTTTGCCCATGCGGCTTGCGGACACTGCCGCCGCAACACCGGAAACACCGCCACCTGCTACGATAATGTCATAGCTTCCTTTCACCGGAACACTTTTTTTCACTTCAACGCAATCCAAACAATCACCCCTCTGTTTTTGATAGTTTTATTGTACCATGGCCCCCAAAAAATGTCAATTGCTCACTGTGATATTTTACCAAATTCTTCTTTAAAAATTTCCCAAAACTTGTCCACTTGACACAATCTTAAAGTTGTGGTATAATAAAAAAGTAAATTCATAACTTTTGACACAAGGGAATGTGATAGGCTAAATAATGGCAAAGAAGGTGTTTTTTAAGTGATTAACAAAAACGATTTGGAACGGGTTCGTACGCTGATTGAAAACAATATAGGTTCACACATTAAAATCACGGTAAAAAAAGGCCGCAAGCGGGTGGTTGTGCGCTACGGCACTATTAATGCCGTTTATCCGTTCACCTTTAATGTCACTTTAGAAAGCATTTCGGATTTTGCCGACGCCAGCAGAAACGTTTCGTTAAACTATTCCGACGTGTTAACCGACGCAGTTTCCCTTTCGCTGACAGAGTCTGGCGAGCAAATTGGATAACTATTAATAAAAAAATTAAAACCGGCTAATTAGCCGGTTTTCTTTTTACTCAAATTTGCGTTTTTTTGCTCTTTTTTATTCATTCATCTTGTTTTTCACAAAAAATATGTTGACTATTGACTTTGTAAATGCTAATATGTAACTTACCGAAAGGTAATTCTAAATTATTTTAAGTTATGGAGTGATTTGAACATGAAAATTGCATTTTCAACCGTCGGATGTCCCGAGTGGTCTTGGAATGACATCTACATTATGGCAAAGGATTTAGGGTATAACGGCATTGAGCTTCGCGGCCTTGAAAATGAAATGAATCTATTAAAAGCGCGTCCCTTTACAGATGCGCAGCTAACAAAAACTTTAAATAACTTAGAAAAGCTAAACCTTTCCATCTCCTGTCTGGCCTCCTCCTGCTACCTCGGCGGAACAGACGACGAAAACGAAGCGCTAAAAGAAGGATTTGACTATATCGATTTAGCGTCGAAATTGGACTGTAAATATGTCAGAATTTTGGGCGATTTAAACCCGGATCCCAGAGGCGAAATTGACGACGAGCGTGTAATCCGTCTGCTGCGCCGCTTAATTCCGGCGGCAGAGGAAAAGAACATTTGCCTGCTGGTGGAAACCTCCGGTGTGTATGCAGACACCGCGCGCCTGAAAAAAATGATCGAAACGGTTGATAATTCCCACGTGCAGGTTTTGTGGGATATTCACCACCCGTTCCGGTTTTTCCATGAAACGCCGGAGCAAACCATTGCAAACATTGGGAAATATACCAAATATGTGCACATTAAGGACTCGGTGATGAACGAGGACGGCACAGTGCAATATAAAATTCTGGGCGACGGCGACGTGCCGGTTGTTGAGATTTTAGACCAGTTAAAAATCTCCGGTTACGACGACTATGTGTCGTTAGAGTGGGTAAAACGCTGGAACAAAAACTTAGAAGACGCGGCCGTGGTGTTCCCTGCATTTGCTACTTTCATGTCAGACTACATGGTGGGAGAACCCCACAAGCTTTATGACAACAAGGCCAAAACCGGAAAATTCCCCTGGCCGAAAGAGCATTTAATTGACTGCACGTTCCCCGACGTTTTAGACCGGATTTGCGATGAGTTTCCCGAACAATTTGCATTCCGTTACACAGAGCTGGACTACACCAGAACCTATCCCCAGTTCCGGGAAGACGTCTATACCTTTGCCCGCGCCCTCATTTCCATGGGCGTGAAAAAAGGCGACCATGTTGCCATTTGGGCAACAAATGTTCCCGCATGGTATATTACGTTTTGGGCTACGTCTACCATCGGCGCGGTTTTGGTAACGGTGAACACCGCATATAAGGTGCATGAGGCGGAATATTTGCTCCGCCAGTCGGACACCCACACGCTGGTTATGATTGATAAATGCAAAGACTCCGACTATGTTGAAATTATAAAAACCTTGTGTCCCGAGCTGGAAACAAGCCAGCCAGGCGAGTTAAAATCGAAAAAATTACCGTGCTTGAAAAACATCATTACGGTTGACAGCAAGCAGCCGGGCTGTTATTCCTGGGATGAAGCCATTGCAATGGCGCAGAAAACACCAATTGAAGAAGTTCACCGCCGGCGCGCACAGATTGACAAACATGATGTTTGCAACATGCAATATACCTCCGGCACAACCGGGTTCCCCAAAGGTGTTATGCTCACCCACTACAACGTGGTGAACAACGGCAAGGCAATTGGCGACTGCATGGATTTGTCCACTGCAGACAGAATGATGATTCAGGTGCCCATGTTCCATTGCTTCGGCATGGTGCTGGCTATGACGGCTTCTATGACCCACGGCACTACCATGTCGCCTATGCCCATGTTCTCGCCGCGGCGCTCGCTTGCCTGCATAAACAAGGAAAAAATTACGGCATTTCACGGCGTTCCCACCATGTTCATTGCCATGCTGGGGCATGAAGACTTTGAAAAGACCGACTTTTCTTACATGAGAACAGGCATTATGGCGGGAAGTCCCTGCCCGGTTAAAGTTATGGAAGATGTTGTAAACAAAATGCACATGCCGGAAATTTGTATTACCTACGGGCAGACAGAGGCGTCGCCGGGCTGCACCATGAGCTGGACGGACGACTCGCTGGAAACCCGGGTAAACACCGTTGGCCGGGCGATGTATGGCGTGGAATGTAAAATTGTAGACCCTGAAACCTATGAAGACCTGCCTGACGACGTTGACGGCGAATTTGTGGCCCGGGGCTATAACATCATGAAGGGATATTACAAAATGCCTGAAGCCACCGATGCGGCAATTGACGAAAACGGCTGGCTTCACACCGGCGACCTGGCAAGAAGACTGCCGGACGGAAACTATAAAATCACCGGCCGTATTAAAGACATGATTATTCGCGGCGGCGAAAACATTTATCCGAAAGAAATTGAAGACTTTATTTATACACACCCGAAAGTGCAGGACGTTCAGGTAATCGGCGTTCCCAGCGAGCAGTATGGCGAGGAAATTATGGCCTGTGTCATTTTAAAACCGGGCGAAGAGTCCACCGAAGACGAAATGAAGCAATATGTGTTAGATCACATGGCGAAACACAAGGTTCCAAGCTATGTTGCTTTTGTTGACGAGTTTCCTATGAACGCCGCCGGTAAAATTTTAAAATATAAAATGCGCGACTGGGCTGTGGAAAAATTAAATTTACAAAAAGCAAATTCCATAGAAACCGCATAAAATACAAACACCGCTTTCCGTTTGAAACGGAAAGCGGTGTTTTTGATTTACTTTTTCTTCTCTTTTTCCTCGTCTTGTTCAATAAACAACTGATATGGCTCAATCTCTAAAATTTCGCAGAGATGGAACAGCATGTCTAAAGACGGTGCTTTGTTAACATTTTTCGCTTCGAGATGACTAATATGCGTTCTTGAAACATTCGCTTTCATAGAAAGTCCAACCTGTGTAAGATGCTTTCTCTTACGAAAAAAAGCAATGTTCCTGCCGATAATTTTGTAATATTCTTCTCTGTCTTTCATGACATCACCTCTTTACATAAAATGCTAACACAAAATTTGCAAAATAAAGCTTGCCATTAGCTTGCAACTATGATATACTATATGTAAAGGGCATCTTTTTTATTCTTTGACAGACAAAAGTATCTAAAAATAGGTGTTTCTGTCCGTCAAAGGCGGACAACTGTATAATCCCCCGACGTGCCGCGGCTTTCCCCCATAACCGGGCTGCGGTACGTCACCCCTAAAATAAAGGGCCGCTAATAATCCCTTAGCGGCCCTTTTCTTCTTTTACTGCACCTTATTAATTTCGTTTAAATTCTCCAGCATATTTTCAATAAACACACCATATCCCCGTTTTGGGTCGTTCACAAACACGTGGGTTACGGCGCCGATAATTTTTCCGTCCTGCAAGATTGGGCTTCCGCTCATTCCCTGGACGATGCCCCCCGTTTTATCAATCAGCCGTTTGTCGGTAACGTTTACCACCATGTTTTTATCGTCCACCGCATGTTTCATAATTTTCACAATTTCCACTTCAAATTTTTCTACCTTGTTGTCTTCCACGTTTGCATAAATTTCCGCTTTCCCGGTGTGAACCTGAGCTTTCGATGCCACAGGAACCGGTTCCTGCGACACACCCACGTCATATCCGCTTTCTATAACGCCGTAAATGCCCTGCGTCGTGTTTTTCATGATCACGCCCCGGTCTGCGCCGCTCTGATCAAACAGGCCGCACAGTTCCCCCGGTTCACCCCGCTGTCCCTTTTTCACGTCAACAATTTTCGTATCCGAAATGCTGCCCTGCTCCACCGGCATCAGCGCGCCTGTGTCCACATCTGTTATGGGGTGCCCCAATGCACCATATAAATTGGTTTTTTTATCTACGAACGTTAACGTTCCAATTCCTGCTGTGGAGTCGCGCACCCAAATGCCAAGCTTATAGCCGTCCTTTGTTTTCACCGGCGTCAAGGTTTTTTCCATCTGTTCTCCGCTGCGTTCCACCGAGAGCGTCAGAGGCTTGCCTTCCGACTCCGACACAATTTTTCCAAACTGCTCAACTGTGTGCAGCTCTGCACCGTTTACCCGCATAATCATGTCGGCGTTTTTAATATCCGCATCTTTCAACGCGTCTATGGTTTGCCCGCCTTCTCCTGTCAGCTTTTCTGTCCCCACACACATCAGCCCCCGGGTAAACAGCTTAATTCCAATGGTTTTTCCGCCGGGAACTATTTCGGTGGCCGGCAAAACATCAACTTCCACATTTTTAACCGGAATTAAGCCGAACAGTTTAACCGCGGCGTCATATTCGCCGTTTGCTTCCATTGTGCCTGAGGCAGCTATATGAACAGTGTACGGTGAACCCTCCCGCACATCAATATTTTCGCCGTAGAATATTTTAATTTTGTCGGGAAAATAGACGTCACATTCGACGAACATTGCTGTTGCCGTAATGATTAAAAAAATGAAAAACGTCTGAACCCGCTTTTTCGTATGTGCCCGCAATTCATCACTCCCTTTTGGTCTGCATGTTTATTATTGACCGCAGGAGCATATAAATACTAATTATTATTTACATGATTTCCAAATTCATCCAACGATTTAAACCGGTATCCTGCTGTTTTTAAGTCTTTTATCACTTTGTCTAATATATTGGCATTATTTTCTGAAACAGCATGGAGCAACAAAATTGCCCCGTCGTGCACGCCGTCCATTATCTGGGAATATGCATAATCTGTTCCCTTTTGATTTTTTACGTCCCAGTCTTTATACGCAAAACTCCAGAATACGCTGGTGTAGCCCAAATCCTGAGTCAGACTCAGCGTCCGTTCGGAATATTCCCCCATGGGCGGGCGGAAAAATTTCATTTCCTGTCCCGTTAGTTCTGTAAAACTGTTGGCCAGCCCAACAATTTCGTTTTTCAGTTTTTCCGCGCTTTTTACGTCCGGCATGCTGGGATGGTTAATGGTGTGGTTGCCAACAATATGCCCCTCGTCCACCATGCGCTTTATCAATTCCGGCTGATTTTTAATATATGGACCGGTGACAAAAAATGCAGCTGGAACCTCGTTTTCCTTTAACACGTCTAAAATTTTCGGCGTGTAACCGTTTTCATAGCCCTCGTCGAACGTGAGGTATAGCGCATGAGGCTCGCTGTCTTTGTAAACCGCACCATATTTGTTTAAAATTTCAACTGTTTTTGCAGGAATTTCCGGCGGTGCATTTTTATTTTTTTTCAGTCCCCAGCCGTTTTTTTCGTTGGGCAGTTCGCTGTATTTGCCCGGATTCAGCTCTGCCGGCACATTCACCGCAACAGGCGTTATATCTTCTGTTATCTCGTTTTTAAAAACGCTTTTCGATGTGCAGCCGCTCAATAACAAAACCATTGACATTAAAATTAGTATTAGCTTTTTATTCATCATTCATGCTCCAAAGGTTTTTTTATATTTATATGCTTCTGCTAAAAAAAAATTCTTAAATTTAAACGTAACTTAACTAATGTGTAACAATTATCATGTATAATAAACATAAAGAATGGAAAATCTACAATTTGTGACGTTTGCAGCAAGGAGTGTGGGAAATGGCCGTTAGAAGAAGAAAAAAATATTCGTTTAAACCAAACAAGCACACTGTTCTGGTTTTGGTTTTGCTTGTTATTATAGTCTGGGTTATCGCAGGCCTTAGCTCCTGCATGAACCGGCACGACAAGTCGCTCCGCGGGGTCGATTATACATATGAGGCGGTCCTGCTGCCCGAATATCAAGTGCGGCGCTGTGTGCGGCCCGACGGCACCCCATCGGCCGACTATTTTGAAATTTACCCGCCCCAGGCCGGTGACAAGGTAGTTTACCTCACCTTTGACGATGGCCCTTCCGCCAAAGTAACGCCGCAAATTTTAGATATTTTAAAACAATATAATGTAAAAGCAACGTTTTTCATTATTGCAAAAAATGCGGAGCAGTATCCGGACACAGTGAAACGTGCGGCCGACGAGGGACATACCATTGCCAGCCACACCTATTCCCACGATTACAGCTATGTGTATGGAAGCTTAGAAAATTTTAGAGAAGAAGTGAACAAAGCAAAAGACGTTTTAACAAACATTGTGGGAGAAGACGCTTTTACCAATATTTTTCGTTTCCCAGGGGGGGCGTTCCGGGAGCAGCGGGCAGAATTTAAAAATGTTTTAATTGAGGAAAATGTTCCGTTTGTAAACTGGAACTGTTTAACGGGAGACGCAGAAACCAGGAGTCCGGTTCCTGCTAATTTAATTGAAAAAGCGAAAAAAACAGCAAAATCCTCCGGGTCAGATTCGCTTACCATTTTAATGCACGACGCTGGAGCAAAGCAGGCTACGGCTGACGCGCTTCCCGGTCTGATTGAATATTTTCAGGGCGAAGGCTATCGGTTTGAAGCTTTAAAGCGATATTAAATAATAAAATATGCCCGGGGGCAGGTTTGCCCCGGGCATATTTTTTATTGCATACTGTTAAACTTCTGTTTCGCTTTGTCAATTTTCTGCTGCTCTGCTTTTTCCTGGGGATACCAGCCTTTATCAGACATTTTTGTATAAATTTCGTTCTGCATTGCCAAGCATTCGTCCAGCGACATTTTAAATGCGCTGTGCACTGCGGGCGTAGACGATTCTATGGTGCCGTGCATCAGTAAATCGCACGCGCCCTTTGTTGCGGTTAAAATGTTATCCATAATGACTCTGTCTTCCATGTAAATGCCTCCTTAATTAGTTTGATGATAATAAATTATAAATTTTTCCGAATGTTTCCTGGTGTTTTGAGGATAATCCCTGAACAAAACTTTTCAGCTCCGGGTCCTGAATTTGGCTTGCAAAATCTGAGCAGGCAGTTTTCATTTGTTTTTCGTGACCCAACACATCTTCAACATAAAGCAATTCTTTTGGTGACATAACATTTTACCTCCTGATTTAAAATTTTCTTTGCTTTCATATTTTTTCCGGCCCCCCTTTTTTTATTCAAAATTTTGTGATATAATGAATGAACAGAAAAAAACAGGAGCTGACAATTTATGAAACTTGGACTGGTTTTGGAGGGCGGCGCCAGCAGAACCTATTTTTCCGTAGGCGCAATGGACGCACTGATGGAGGAAAACATTTTTGCAGACTATGTCATTGGTGCATCTGCCGGAATAGCCAACGGGGTGTCGTATGTTTCGCGCCAAAAAGAGCGCAGCCTGGAAATCGGAATGAAATATTTTCCCGACAAACGGTATATGGGACCGCGCCATTTGCTAAACCGCAGCAACAAAAGCTACTATAACATTCAATTTGTGTTTGACGATATGCCCAACGTTCATCTCCCGTTCGACTATGATACATATCAAAAATACAGCAAAAACGTCTATGCCGCGGTAACAAACCTGAACACAGGAAAAACGGAATATTTAAACATTCCCGGCGACGATAAATCCTGGGCGGTTTTAATTGCCACCTGCGCGCTGCCGATTTTGTTTCAGCCTGTAAAAATTGGAAACAATCTCTATATGGACGGCGGAATTACCGACTCTGTTCCCATTGAAAAGGCTCTTTCAGACGGCTGCACCAAGAATTTGGTAATTCTAACGCGAGAAAAAAACTATATAAAAAAAGAAGAGCCTGCGCTGAAGCTTGCAGCTTTTAAATACCGCAAATATCCGCTTTTCACACAGGCTTTAAAGGCAAGAACAGAAAACTACAACCAGTCCCACCGCCGTTTGCTGGAGCTGGAAAAGGAGGGCAAGGCCTTCATCATTGCCCCACAAAACACCGCAGGCTGGCGCAGAACGGAATCTGATCCCAAGAAGCTCAAAGAAATGTATGACGATGGATTTCGGTTTGTGAAAGAAAATTTGAATCAGATTAAAGCGTATGCCACTTGATTTTTTTTATTCATTATAATATAATTGGTAATGATGCCCAGTAAAAAAGCAAACGCATAAGGAGAGGGACATGGTTCAATCTACAAAAAAATTTTTAGAACTTCTCAGACGGAAAAAACTGAAGGTTACCTTAACTGAAAATTATGCCGGAAAGGCCGATGCCATCACCTTGGGATTCAACGGAAAGCACTTGCAGCCGATTAACATTGCCATTTTTATGTATACAAACGGATTTGAAGCAAGTGTTCAATGTGGAATTGAAAAAATTCAAGAGGGGAAAACCGTCGAATGCCTTAAAGTTTTGAACGAATTAAACCGCAGATATAAATGGGCAAGGTTTTCTCTCGACCCCACCCGGGTTGTTATTTGTGAAATTGACGTGCCTGCAACCAGTGAAACGGTTCCCGAAATAACATTTCAAATGCTTGCCTCCATGATTCGCACGGCAGACGAGGCATATGTGAGCGTTCAACCGTTTGAAGATGCATCCAACACTGTGACGGACGGAATTTAAATAATAAAAAGCCGCACAAAAATTTGTGCGGCTTTTTATTATTTCCAAATCTCTTTACACCTGTCAGCAAATTCTGTAACCGGCATTTTGTAAATTTCACATTTTCCAATTTCTTTTAACAAAATTACGCTGATGCTGCTGCCAGTTGCCTTTTTGTCTAAAGCCGCGCCCATAAGCTGCTGTTCCTCTATGTCAATTGCGGTGGGCAGGCCATTTTTCTTAATAAGTTTTAAAACTCTTTCTGCGGTTCCCGGTGCAGTACGGCCCATTTTCTCACCAAGGCGCGATGCAACAATCATTCCAAAGGCCACCGCTTGACCATGGGTGTAGCCCGTGTAATGATAAGCCTTTTCCACAATGTGCCCTGCGGTGTGGCCGAAATTTAAAATCATTCTTAAGCCGGTGTCATGTTCGTCTATTTCCACCACCTGCCGTTTAATGTCGCAGCAGGTGAACACAATATCTGCAATGTTTTCCAACAGCGCATCTTTGCCTTCTGCTTCTTCAAGCCGTGAAAACAGCGCTTTGTCCCAAATCGCACCATATTTTATGACTTCGGCCAAACCGCTTGCAAATTCCTTGCCCGGCAGCGTTTTTAACGTTTCCGTGTCAATGATAACCTGTTTCGGCTGATAGAATGTGCCTACCAAATTTTTGCCCTGAGGCACGTCGATGGCGGTTTTTCCTCCTACGGAGCTGTCTACCTGGGCCAGGAGGGTTGTGGGAATTTGAATAACATCAACTCCGCGAAATAGCGTTGACGCACAAAAGCCCGCAAGGTCACCCACCACACCGCCGCCGAGAGCTACCATTAAATCAGCCCGCGTCATGCCGAAATCGAAAGCTGCGTCATAAAGCTGCTTTAGAAAGTCCA
The DNA here is from genome assembly GCF_037235575.1 of Congzhengia sp. Lineage (NCBI taxonomy): Bacteria > Bacillati > Bacillota > Clostridia > Eubacteriales > Oscillospiraceae > Congzhengia > Congzhengia sp. Next base: position 21,485 of record NZ_JAXUNN010000021.1, read on the forward strand.
GCGATTTTGTGGTTTCGCCTGCCGGAAGCACAACGGTTTTTACATCTGCAATCTGCTCTAAGGAATTGATAAGCCGTTCCCCATAAAACCGGTTAACGTTTTCATCCGTTACAATCATAATTTTTGCAGGATTCGAAACATTTTTCACATATTCCGCCGCCTGGTTTAATATATTTTTTCCAATTAAAATATCATATTCATGGTTTGGTACGGTTACATGGAGCGTTTTCATCATTGTCAAGCCTTTCTTTCAGTATTTCGGTATTTATTTTATCACATTTTGGCTGAAATTTCAACCAGATTGATTTGTTGACGCAGAAGAAAAAACGTGATATAATGAAAAAAAAGCACCAGGAGTGACGAACATGATTCAAAAAGCACTGACGTTCAGCTATGACGACGGCGTAGAACAGGACAGGAAACTGCTTGAAATTTTTAATAAATTTGGCTTAAAAGGTACCTTTAACTTAAACAGCGGAATTCAAAAGCACGATAAACCGTGGTATTACAAAGATATCGTCCCCGTTTACAGAATGAATTCAGAGGGGCTGAACACGCTTTATAAGGGGCATGAAATTGCAGTTCACGGTCTTAACCACATCAATTTAAAAGACGCAGACCGTTTGAAGACGGAAATAGAAATTGTCGAAGACAAGAAAAACTTAGAAAAACTGTTTCAAACCGACATTTGCGGCATGGCCTATGCCTTTGGCGCATATACGGACGAATCGGTGGAGGTAATTCATAACGCAGGCTTAAAATATGCGCGCACAACCGCTGTGACCCACAGCTTCGACTTAGAACAGGATATGCTGCGCTATAACGCAACGTGCCACCATGCAGATGAAAAGCTGTTTGAGCTGGGAGAGCAGTTTTTACGCCTCACCCCGGACAAACCGCAGATATTTTATGTTTGGGGACACAGCTATGAGTTTGACATAGAGAACGGCTGGGAGCGCATGGAACGCTTCTGCAAAATGATGGGCAGTAAAGACGATATTTTCTATGGCACAAACCGGGAAGTGTTTGAACACTTTGGGATGATTTGACAATGAAAAAATTGTTGCAGCTGTTTGCCGCTTTCTTTAAAATCGGTGCATTTACCTTTGGCGGCGGTTATGCCATGCTGGAGCTTATGAAGGTTGAGCTTTGCCAGCGCAAAAATTGGTGCACCGAAGAGGAGCTGGTAGACTATTTTGCCCTGTCTCAGTGCACTCCCGGGGCCATTGCCGTAAATGTAGCTACCTTTGTGGGCCGAAAGGCAAGCGGCGCTTGGGGCGGAATCTGGGCAACGCTGGGCGTTGTAGTCCCCTCCTTTATCATAATCATCATCATTGCCCGGTTTTTAAAAAACTTTGCACAATATGAAATCACCGGCCACATTTTCGGCGGCATTCGGATTATTGTTGCCGTGCTGGTGGTAAACGCTGTGTTTACCATAGGTAAATCTGCGGTGCAGGATAAGATTTGTCTCTGTATCGCCGTTTGCTCCTGCCTGCTCTCTTTCTTCTTTCAGCTCTCACCGATTTATTTTGTGATTGCCGGCGCATGTGCAGGCCTGCTTTTTAAGCGCGGCAAAAAGGGAGGAAATGCAAAATGATTTTCCTCCAACTGCTGTTTGAATTTTTTAAAACCGGGTTGTTTGCCATTGGCGGCGGGCTTGCCACAGTACCATTTTTATATGAGATGTCTGACCGGCTGGGTTGGTTTACGAAAGAGTTTTTGTCAGACATGATTGCCATATCGGAATCTACCCCCGGCCCCATAGGCGTGAATGTGGCAACCTATGCGGGTTATGCGGTGGCAGGAATTTTTGGCGCGGTTTGCTCAACCATAGGTTTGGTTGCACCGTCAGTGATAACGATTCTAATAATTGGAAAAATGTTTGACAAATTTAAAAATAATCTGTATGTTGAACATGCATTGTACGGTGTGCGTCCAGCAACGACCGGCATGATTGCGTCGGTGGCTTTAGGGCTGATTGGTTCGGCAGTGCTCAATGATTTTAACGGCCAGATACAGACCGTTTTTGCGTCGTTAGATGTTCGGGCGGCTATTTTATTTTTCATCTTTTTAATTTTAACGAACAAACTAAAACTGCACCCCATATTTTATATCATTCTTGCAGGCATATTGGGTGCTTTACTGAAACTTTAAATAAATCTAAAACAGGTGGAACGTATGACTTTGGAAAAATATGTAGAAACATTAGTAGAACAGTATGGAGGCGACATTCTCTCCTCTGACTGCATGCAAGCGGAAAAGAAACACATTCAGCACGGCTGCACAAGCATTTTTGAACATTCCTACAACGTGGCATGCTTAAGCCTTTATTTGGCTTTTAAATTTCATATCGACGTCAACAAAAAAAATCTGGTTCGCGGGGCGCTGCTGCACGACTATTTTATGTACGACTGGCACACCGCCGGCCGATGGCACAACTTTCACGGATTTACCCATGCAAAATGCGCGCTCAGAAACGCTTCCCGCGATTTTGATCTGAACGCCATTGAAAAAAACATTATCGTGCGGCACATGTTTCCGCTGAATCTCATTCCGCCGAAACATAAGGAGGGCTTCATTGTGTGCATTGCAGACAAAATAAGCGCAGTCGCCGAAACTTTTTCTTTAAAAATTCCAATTTTTAACTAAGCAAACTCACCCGGGAGACCGCTTTTTCATGCGGTTTGCCCGGGTTTTCTTTTGCTCGTTATTTTTTTGTCATAATTTTTTGTTTTTTAGCATAAATATGTTGAAAAAACGGTTGAAATACGTTACAATGGTATATAGAGGGTATATGTATGTCATAAATTTAGAATAGCATTTAGGAGGACGAATTCATGAAAGTTACAATTTGCATCGGAAGTTCCTGTCACTTGAAAGGGTCGCGCCCTATTATTGAACAGCTGCAAGACCTGGTAAACGAACATAATTTGCAGGATAAGGTGGAGCTTTCCGGCGCGTTTTGCATGCAAAACTGTGTAAACGGCGTTAGCGTAACGGTTGACGGCGAGCTTTTTTCTGTGAAGCCGGAAACTGTGAAAGACTTTTTTGAAACACAAATATTAGAAACCGTAAAATAAATCCTTTTGGGAAGGAGGAACCGCTATGGCAGAATGTTTGGAAACAAAAAAATCCAACTGCAAAAATTGCTATAAATGCATCAGGCACTGTCCTGTGAAATCTTTAAAATTCACTGCCGGCCAGGCCCACATCATCCGCGACGAGTGTGTTTTGTGCGGCGAATGTTATGTTGTCTGTCCGCAGAACGCAAAACAAATCCGAAACGACGTGGATCAGGTAAAATCCCTTATCGCTGCAGGCGACGATGTTTACGTCAGCCTTGCGCCTTCCTATGCCGCCTGGTTTCAGTCATGCACTGCAAAAAATGTGGAAAACGCACTTTCAAAGCTTGGATTTCGCGGGGTATTTGAAACCGCTATCGGTGCACAAATTGTGTCGAAGCAGTATGAAAACATTATTAACAAAGGCGGAAAGCGAATTGTAATTTCCTCCTGCTGCCACACGGTGAATACGCTGATTGAACGGCACTTTGAAAAGGCGCTGCCCTATCTTGCAAATGTGGTAACGCCCATGCACGCCCACGGCAAAATGTTGAAAAAAAAGCACCCGGGATGCAAAGTGGTGTTTGTTGGCCCCTGTATTTCCAAAAAGGCAGAGGCAGAAAAATATCCCGGCGCTGTGGATGCGGTTTTAACCTTTGACGAATTAGATGGCTGGCTGGAATCCGAAAATATTTCCGTTGTCCCCAGCCATTCAGAACTGACAAAAAACCGCACAAACGCCTATCCCACCTCCGGTGGAATTTTGCGCAGCATGAACCTCGACAAAAAGTTCGACTATGTTGTGGTTGACGGAATGGAAGCCTGCATCAGCGCCCTGCGCGACATTGACAACGACAAGCTTTCTAACTGTTTTATTGAAATGTCCGCCTGCAGCGGAAGCTGTGTTGGCGGCCCTGTGATGAAAAAGAAAAACCGCAACCCCATTATGGACCTTTTGTCGGTAAACAAAGGCTATGGCGAAGGGCTATATGAAACACCGGCGGCAGACAGCTTAACGACGGACAGGGCCTTTGCCTTTGAGGGATCAACCAAACCCATGCCCGGCAGCACGGCAATTGACGAGATTTTAAGAAAGATGGGCAAAACCTCGAAGGACAAGGAATTAAATTGCGGGAGCTGCGGCTACAACACCTGCCGCGACAAGGCGGTGGCCGTTTTTATGGGCAAGGCCGACCTTTCCATGTGCCTTCCTTTCTTAAAAGAAAAGGCCGAATCTTTTTCCGACACCATTATTCACAACACCCCCAACGGTATTATGGTGCTTGACTGCGACTTAAACGTGCAGCAAATTAACACGGCGGCACGGAAAATTTTAAACCTTTCCAGCGCGTCGGACGTTTTGGGCAGTCCCGTTGTGCGGATTTTAGACCCCACAGATTATGTGCTTGCTTTAAGCAACGAAAAAAATGTGTATGACAAACGAAAATATTTGGCTGAATATCAGAAATATGTGGAAGAAACCATTGTTTACGACAAGGAATACCGCATTATCATGGTTTTGATGAAAGACATCAGCGCGGAAGAACAAATGAAAATTTCAAAGGATAACCAGTGCAAAGCGGCAGTTGAGATTACCGACAGGGTAGTTGAAAAACAGATGCGCGTTGTGCAGGAAATTGCATCTCTGCTGGGCGAAACCACAGCGGAAACGAAAATTGCCCTGACAAAGCTAAAGGAGACGCTGACAGATGATGAATGATTTGTGTGTTGACGTAGGCTATAAAAGCATTAACAAGTTTGGCGAACAGCTCTGCGGCGACATGGTGCAAATTGCGCGGGACGGCGACACCACAATTTTGGTTTTAGCAGACGGGCTTGGCAGCGGCGTAAAGGCCAACATTTTGTCTACCTTAACGTCTACCATCATTTCAACCATGATTGCCGCGCAAATGTCCATTGAAGAGTGCGTTAGCACCATTATGGAAACCCTGCCCATTTGCTCTGTCCGCGGCGTTGCTTATTCTACATTTACCATTATTAAAATTACCAACAACACCTATGCCGAAATTATTCAGTATGACAATCCCCAGGTGATTTTGTTGCGGGGCGGCAAAAGTTTTGACTATGAAACCGAAACCAGAGTGATTGCGGGCAAGCAGATTTTAGAGTCGAAAATTGAGCTGGAGCAGGACGATGCTTTCATTGCCATGAGCGACGGCACCATTTTTGCCGGCGTGGGCGAAACGTTAAACTATGGCTGGCAGAGAGAAAACATCGTGGAATATGCAGAAGCCAATTATGATGTAAAAATGTCTGCCGCGGCGATTTCCGCCATGATTGTGGACGCCTGCAACGATCTTTATAACCACAAGCCCGGCGACGACACCACTGCCGCAACAGTTCGGGTAAGAAAACGCTCGGTTGTGAACTTAATGTTCGGCCCGCCGCGAAACCCTGAAGACGGAAACAAAATGCTTTCCCTGTTTTTTGCAAAGCAGGGCAAACACATTGTGTCCGGCGGCACAACTTCAACCATAACTGCGGAATTTCTGGGCAAAAAAATGGAAACCTCCATCGACTATTTAGACCCCGACGTTCCGCCCACCGCAAAAATTGAAGGTGTGGATTTGGTGACAGAAGGCGTTTTAACCATTAACAAGGTTTTAGAATATGCCAAAGATTACATTGGTGAAAACAAACTATTTTCAGATTGGCACACGAAAAAAGACGGCGCATCAAAAATTGCAAAAATGCTGTTTGATGATGCAACCGACATCAACTTTTATGTTGGCAGGGCGGTAAACCCCGCGCACCAGAATCCGAACCTTCCCATTGGGTTCAACATTAAAATGCAGTTGGTAGAGGAGCTTTCCGGGGCGCTGAAAACAATGGGCAAAACCATTAACGTGAGCTATTTTTAACGAGGTGTATAACATGAAACTAAGAAAATTTGATACGAAGGTCCAGCACTTAAAATATAAAATTCTGCGGGAAATTGCCCGCGAGGCCTGGAACGACAGTCTGCTGGAAAAAATGGGCGAAATTCCTAAGCGCATTATTCCGGGAAAAGAATCTACCATGCGGTGCTGCGTTTATAAGGAGCGGGCCATTGTTTGGGAGCGCATGAAGCTGGCCATGGGCGGGGACAAAGAAAATCCCAACGTAATTGAGGTAATTGACATTGCCTGCGACGAATGCCCTGTTAGCGGATATGACGTGACAGAGAGCTGCCGCGGGTGTATTGCCCACCGCTGCGAAGACGTGTGCCCCCGGGGTGCCATTTCCTTTGACGAGCACCAAAAAGCCCACATTGACCAGTCGAAATGTGTGAACTGCGGCCGCTGCGCAAAGGTTTGCCCCTACTCCGCCATCACAAACCGCAAACGTCCCTGCGAAAACGCTTGCAAGGTGAATGCCATTCATATGGGGGAAGACGAAAACAAGGCCGCGACCATCGACAATTCCAAGTGCATCGCCTGCGGCGCCTGCGTTTACCAGTGCCCCTTCGGTGCCATTGCCGACAAGTCGTTCATTTTAGACGTAATTGACATTTTAAAAAAGAGTGAAAACAATAAAAACTATAAGGTATATGCCGTGGTGGCCCCGTCTATTGCCGGCCAGTTCAGCTATGCGAAGCTGGGGCAGATTATTACGGGAATTAAAGAATTGGGCTTTTACCATGTGGTTGAGGCAGCGTTGGGCGCAGACATGGTGGCGTTTGCCGAGTCGAAAGAGCTTGCCGAAAGCGACACATTTTTAACCAGCTCCTGCTGTCCCGCTTTTGTGGACTATATTCACAAATCGTTTCCGAGCCTGGTGGATCACATTTCTCACAATCTTTCTCCCATGGCCACCATTGCAAAACACATGAAAGAAAAGGAGCCGGACTGCAAAATTGTGTTTATCGGCCCCTGCACGGCCAAAAAAATGGAGTTTCAAAAAGAGAGCGTTCGTCCCTTTATCGACAGCGTTATTACCTTTGAGGAGCTGCAGGCGCTGTTTGACAGCCGCGATATGGACATTATGGACTTGCCTGAGGACGTTTTGGACAACGCCTCGTATTTCGGGCGTATTTTTGCCCGCAGCGGCGGCCTGACCGACGCGGTGGCCCAGGGTTTAAAAGAACACGGCATCACCGATTTTGACTATAAACCGGTTTCCTGCGACGGCATTGAGGCGTGCAGGGTTGCGCTTTTAAAGGCCACAAAAGGTGTTTTGCCCAACAACTTTATTGAGGGCATGGCCTGCATTAACGGCTGTATCGGCGGCGCAGGCTGTTTAACCCACGAGGAAAAGAACAAGAAAGACATTGACAAATATGGTGAAGAAGCTTTGGAAAAAACCATTAAAGACTCTATCAGTTTGTTAAAATAGCTTTTAAAAGCAAAAAAAGTGAGAGAAAAAAGTTCTCTCACTTTTTGTATGTTTGTTTTTATAACGACGGCTGGTTTTTTATCATATCTGCAAAATAGCGATGCACACCAGGATCATGGTCCAGTTCTGGGTGAAACGCCGTTACAAGCTGATTTTTTTGTTTGGCCGCAACAATTTTCCCGTCCACTGTGGCCAGAATTTCCACCTCTTTTGCAGCCGATTGAATGTAGGGAGCACGAATAAAGGTCATAGGTATGTCGCCAATTCCCTTAAAATTACTTGTTGTATGAAAGCTTCCCAACTGGCGCCCATAGGCGTTTCGCCTGGCGGTAATGTCCATGGTGCGAAAATAAGCATGACGTTCGTTTTCAATGGTCTTCGCAAGGAGAATTAGTCCCGCACAGGTGCCAAACACCGGTAAACCATTTTTAATCAGTTCCTTCAACGCATCAAACAAATTCAGCTCTTTGAGCAGCTTTCCCTGAACCGTGCTTTCGCCGCCTGGGATAATGAATCCGTCAAACGAGCGGTTTAAATCGCAGTTTTGTCTTATTTCAAACGAAGATATTCCCAGCTCTGCAAGCATTTTTTCGTGTTCAATAAATGCTCCCTGCACGGCTATTACACCGATTTTCAAATTATTTGCCCCTTTCCGCCATTAAAAGCTCAATTTCCTGCTCGTTAATGCCAACCATGGCTTCACCAAGGTCTTCAGACAATTCCGCTATCAGTCCGGCATCTTCAAAATTGGAAACAGCTTTCACAATTGCGGCAGCGCGCTTTTGAGGATTGCCCGATTTAAAAATGCCCGACCCAACAAATACGCCTTCCGCGCCGAGCTGCATCATCATTGCGGCGTCTGCAGGGGTTGCAACACCGCCGGCCGCAAAATTAACAACCGGAAGCTTTGCATTTTCATGAACATAAAGAACCAAATCATAAGGAACCTGCAAGTTCTTTGCCGCTTCGAAAAGTTCATCTAACCCCATAGAGGCAATTCTGCGGATTTCAGACTGCATCATGCGCATATGGCGAACCGCCTGCACAACATCGCCCGTTCCCGGTTCTCCTTTGGTTCTGATCATAGAGGCTCCTTCACTAATTCTTCTTAAGGCTTCCCCCAAATCCTTTGCGCCGCAAACAAACGGAACAGAAAACGCAGTTTTATCAATATGGTATTTATCATCTGCCGGTGATAAAACTTCGCTTTCGTCGATGTAATCAATTTCAATGGCCTGTAAAACCTGGGCTTCTGCAAAATGGCCAATTCTGCACTTTGCCATTACGGGGATGCTCACGGCTTGTTGAATGCCTTTAATCATTTTCGGGTCGCTCATTCTTGAAACGCCGCCGGCCGCCCTGATGTCGGCCGGAATGCGTTCTAAGGCCATAACGGCGCATGCACCGGCTTCCTCCGCAATTTTTGCCTGTTCCGGTGTGGTAACGTCCATTATCACGCCGCCTTTTAGCATTTGGGCCAGATTTTTGTTTAATTCAAATCTTTCGTTTTTCATCTTTTTTCTCCTTTACAACTGGTTATAACTGTATTATACTATATACTGATAGTATTACAATTGCCAGAAAAGGAGTTTTTTATATAACCAGATGAGATATTCTATTCATACAAACAGCGATAAAACTGCATATCTACAGCTATATCTTCAAATTAGAGACGACATTACGGGGCGCGTTTATCAATTTGGCGACAAATTGCCCTCTAAACGTTTTCTTGCGGCTGAGACCTCCGTCAGCGTTATCACTGTTGAACACGCCTATCAGATTTTATGCGATGAGGGATATGTGGAATCAAGAGAACGAAGCGGTTATTTTGTAATTTACAAAGAAAAAGACTTTTTTCCAGTTCCCGTCCGAGAGCAAGAAAACACAAGTGCAGCGCCGAACCACCACAATTGGAACGAAGAATTTCCATTTTCGGTTTTTGCAAAAACAATGCGAAACGTGCTTTCAAAATATGGCACACAAATTTTAATTAAGCCGCCGAACTTAGGAAGCCCGGAACTGCAGCTATCCATCAGCCGCTATCTTGCCCGAAGCAAAGGGATTCGGGTTTTGCCGCACCAAATTGTCATTGGCGCAGGTGCGGAATACTTATACAGCCTAATTGTGCAGCTATTAGGACGCGACAGAGTTTATGCCTTAGAAAACCCTTCCTATGAAAAAATTCGTTCTGTTTATACGGCCAACGGCGTGCAGTGCGACATGCTGAAAATGGGAGCGGACGGAATTCAGTCTGCTGCTTTAAATGAAACAAAAGCTTCTGTTCTGCATGTTACGCCGTTTAACAGCTTTCCCAGTGGGATCACTGCAACCGCTTCGAAACGGAACGAGTATATCCGCTGGGCAAAAACGCGCAGCGGATTTATCATTGAGGATGACTTCGATTCTGAATTTACCATTTCCACAAAAAATGAAGATACCGTTTTTTCATTAGAACCTAAAAAAACGGTTATTTACGTGAACACGTTTTCAAAAACAATTGCGCCTTCCATGCGAATTGGATATATGGTGCTTCCAGATGAGCTGGTAGATTTATTTTTAAACAAAATCGGATTTTATTCTTGCACCGTTCCAGTGTTTGAGCAGTTTGTTCTTGCGGAATTTATCAATAACGGAGATTTTGAACGGAATATTAACCGGGTCAGAAGAAAAAGGCGGCAGTTATACAAAAATGAAATGAAAAAGAAATAAACAAAAGCCCCGCGCCGAAACGAAAAGTTTTTTTGATATTTTAAAGATAGTATTAAACAATTGACATATTTTTTAATATTGCTATAGCTTTTTTTATTGAAAAGTGATAAAATAAATATGAATTGTAGATGTACATATACTGCAATGATTGCATACAGTTGTTTGGCCAAGCATGTGTATCAAAAAATATTTATAAATGGAGGTATAAAAATGAAAAAGTTATTGGCAATGGTCTTGTCTGTTTCCATGCTTTTCGGTCTTATGGGCGCAATGAGCATTGGCGTACAGGCAATTGGCGAAAATCCCGACTTTCCGATGATTTATGAAACGTTTGAATCGGAAGAATCTCTAAAAACCGTAAAGACTCAAAGCGGTGGCAGTGCAAACGGAAAGCTTTCCATTTCATCCGAAGGAGCTATGGGAAGCGCAGGCAGCCTGCATTTTGTGCAAACCGCAGGTTCGCATTATACCGATATCAAGTATTCTGCAGACAATCTTTCTATTCCTTCAGGTGAACGGGTGAAGTTCAATCTCTGGATTAAGATGAACACTGAGCTGAAAAGCGACGCAAACTCTTTTACCCTGATTTTCTATGGAGGCGGTACCGTAACCAATGCGGGCAATTCATCCTTAACCGTTGGTGAGGAAAAAACGAACTGCTGGTATGAAATTCCTATCACAGGTAAGCTGGTAACAGGGGAATGGGTAAAAATTGATCACGAATTTGTTTGGGAAGATAAACTGACAGCAGGCAGCGGTTCTGTGATTAACAATGTTTCAATCAACGGTATTGCTATCCGTGTTGCCGGCCAAAAGGGTATTTCTGCCGATGTAAACGGCGAAAAGCTGGACTACCAGATTGACGATTTTATTCTTGTAACCAAGGGCGGCGACTCCGGCTCATCGAATCCCACAGGCACCGTTACAACGCAGACCTACACCAAAACAAATACATCTGCAAAACCCACAAGCTGGGGTAACCCCGATATGACCTTCACACAGAAGCTGAGACCCGGCCGTTTGTATAAAATCACGGGTACCTTCCGTGCAGACGATTTACCCCCCGAAACAGACGGCTACGAGGAAAAGATGAAGGGCACAAAAGCCAATCTGCGCCTGTACTGGAACGCATCCGGTCGGTCGGACAACGGCTTGACAAGCTCAAACTATCCCGGTGCATATATTTATGATTTGCAGCTGAATGCGGACAACAACTTAACCGTTTATTTTCTGATGGATAATCAGACATTCAGCTACGCATCTGGCATCAGCCTGATTGCCCGTATGTACACTGACGGACAGCCATATTATGCCGGTAACTCACTTTCACCATCTACCGCCGGCGGTGCCAATGCAGGTACGGCAGGTACCTTCAGCTATAAAGATGTAACTGTAACGGATATGGGTATGCCCGCAGACCTTGACCTGGTGATGGAAGACGGCGCATACTTTATGTATAATAATCAGATGGTGTCCGCTTCCGACTTCCCGGGTTGGAATACGTCAGGTGTCTCTGCAGAAAGAGTGACAGAAAACGATAACACCTACATCAAAGCCACAGGCGTCGGCGAATACAGTTCTTTGACAACTTCTGCATCCATGAAGAATGATAACACCTACCGTATCAGCTTCAAAGCAAAAACAGAAGGCTTGGAAAGCGGCGCAACAAAGCCCTTAACCGTTATCTTAGAAAGAAGCAACTCCACACTGAAGGAGAATGAAAAATATCCCTATAAAGATACACCAGACTATCAGTTTCTTGTAGGAACAAACAAAATCGACAGCGCTATCTCGGATAATCAGGAATGGCAGGTATCCAACGACTGGCAGACTTATTCAACCCTATATACACCCGGATTTGCTTTAAAAGACGGCATGACCGATTCCGACTTGATGCCCATCACACCGAAAATCAGCTTCCGTGTGGGCGGTAATAATCAGCAAAATGGCGCAGTGCTGTGCTTAGATGATTTTGTTATCGAAGAGCTGGGCATTTTAAATGAAGAAACCATGGCAAGCGGCAAATACGCAAAGGTTGAAAATATTACCTTTGAAAAGGTTGGTATGAGCGGCTTAAAGGTTGACTATGACTATGTTCCCAATGCAGGGGAAAAAGAAGACAGAAGCAAGTCCTTAGTTCGTGCATACATAGAAACTGCACTAGGTGAGAAAAATATCGGCTCCTTTGCTGCAGATGAGGTATTCAGTGTTCCCGTTTCCGGACTGGGCGAAAACATTTCCTTTGAAGTGTTCCCTGTTTCTGCAACCGGTGTTATCGGAAACTCTGCAACAGCAACCTACGGTAGCGTATTTGATATGCTGCTGGACAGAAGCTTTACCTTAAACGAAAACAAAACAGAAGCGAACTGGACATTCGATATTGCATCAACAACAGGCACAGAAAAACAGTATCGGGTAATCATTGCGGCATACGATGACAGCAAGTCCTTAGCGAAGGCAGATCTTAAAACTGTTTCCGTTCAGGACGGTACAAACGCATATAGCGGCACCTTTACCATTCCGCAGGAGGCTGTGAAGGTGAAGATGTTTGTTTGGGATGCAGTGACACTTGCTCCCGTATTTGAAGCCATTGAATATAACCTTCCCGCTGTAAATGAAAATCCCTTTGCAGGCGATGATGAAATCAATATTGTATTCTTAGGAGACTCCATCTATGCAAACGCAGGTGCTTCTCCTTCCTCCAATGGTTTTGTACCTCAGCTTTCACAGTGGTTTAAAGATACCTATGAAAAAGAAGGCGTAACGGTGAACTGCTATAACAAAGGCGTTGGCGGCACTACAACCGACTACAGCTTATTAAGACTCATGCGTGACTGTATCGACTTAAAACCGGACATGGTATTTTATGCTATGACCTGCAACGATACAAGCGAAAGCGATACCTTGCGGAATGTGGAAAGCTCTATTCGTATGTTAAACGAAATGGATAACGTGCCCTATGTGGCACTGACCTTCTTCACAAATCAGTCCTGGAGGGTTTCTCCCGGCCATGGTGAAAAAATTGCTGCGTTCTACGGCCTGCCTCTATGGGACAACACAGAAACGATGAAAGCAGCCGTTGCAGCAGGGACAGCGGTGGAGGACCTTTATTCTGACGGTACACATCCCAACAACGCAGGTTATAAAGTGAATGCAGACGGCTTAAAAGCATGGTTAGAGACAGGCAGAAACTATGTGAAGCCCTTAAATCGCGAAGATAAGCTGGCGGAAAACAGCGGAGTGATTGAAACCATGGAAATCTTCTCCTGCAAGGATACAAGCCGCGTAGAAAAATCCGGCAGCTGGACAGAGGGCGGAAACTACTTAGAATCCACACAGGTAGGCGATACCTTAAGCTTCAGCTTCACAGGCGACATCTTAGCCTTTGAAACTGGTTTGCACTATTACACAGGTAAGGTTGAAGTATGGGTGGACGGCGAGCTCTTGTGGACAGACAATCCCTATTATAACAGCGAAAGTCTGAAAACAAACTTCCAGATGACCGTACGCGGCGGCAACTTTAACTTTGATTTAGACTATGGCACACACAATGTTGTACTCAAGGTGGTTGACGGCACCGCAACAACCGAAAAAATCGCAACCAGAATCTACAATATTTTTGCAGGTTCCTGGAGAGCGGAATAAGCTTTAAAAACAGAAAGGCTCATTGCAGACACCAAGTCAGAAATTGCTGTTTCCGAAGACTTTGGAACGGGGATGCAACCCCCGTGAAGGTTACGCTCTGGAACAATTTAGTTGATGCAGTATCTTTGTGCACAACAGTTGTAACATAGAGTTTTCGATAGAAGGGGGGCGAGTCGCTTCTTTTCTGATTCGTTACAGCAGTTTTAATGTTTAAAAGAAGATAAAAAATAACATGCTTTACACTTCATTTCGTGTAAAGCATGTTATTTTTCTATTAGTTGCCCATAGGTTCTATTCTCTCTGAGTGCAGACAGCTATCGGTGTTGCCCTTTACGGTAGGACGCTCGTTTGCCGCCCAGTGCACCGCGTTGTTAATGATAAGCTGAACGGTGGGGTGGTAAAATGTTCTAAAGGTTTCATGTCCCGGCTGGAAGTAAAAAATCTTTCCGTTGCCGCGGTTAAAGCAGCAGCCGCTTCTGAACACTTCGCCGCCGTTATACCAGCCAATCATAATCAGGCGGTCCGGCTCTGGAATGTCGAACCGCTCGCCATAGGTTTCCTCTGCTTCAAGCTCAAAATACCTTGCGTTAACGCCCTTAACAATGGGGCTTGAGGGCGCCGTAATCCAAATCCGCTCGCGGTCGTTGGTTTCACGCCACTCTAAGTTACAGGAGGTTCCCATAAGCCGTCTGAACGGTTTTGAATGGTGTGCAGAGTGCAGGAACACTGCGCCCATGCCGTCTAAAACAGCCTTTTGCACGCGTTCTGCCACTTCGTCGGGTACCTTTTCGTGAGCCATGTGCCCCCACCAAATTAACACGTCCGTGTCGTCTAACACTTCCTGTGTCAGGCCGCATTCCGGGTCGTCTAAGGTAGCGGTTCGAATCATGAGCTCCTCGTCCTTTTCCAAAAAGCTTTTCAATGTGCCGTGAATTCCGTTGGGGTGCACGGCGCGGACTTCCTCGCTGGTTTTTTCATGTTGATTTTCGTTCCAAATGGTAACCTTAATCATGAAATTCGTCTCCTTTTATTGTTAAATATCCGTTTTAATTGCTTCGCCTGTTTCAGAAGACTGAAAAGCCGCCTCCATAACCTTAATGACGCGCATTGCCTGTTCAGGCTTAATTTTTAATTCGCACTTGCCGTCTAACGTGTCAATCAACTGCCAATAGGTGGGATTTAAATTATCCACCACGTCTTCCGGAGCGGAAATGGGGATAATGTCAACCGAATCGTCGCTTCTGGGCGCCATGGTTTTTGATGGGCCGGCCTTCGATTTTGGAATTTCCGCGCTCCAGGTGTCCTCCCGGTCTTTACAGCGGATAATTTTGCCCTCGCAGTCCCAATCGTCAATTTGAAGCGTGCCATCTTTACCCAAAACATACCATCTCGGGTGCTTAATAAAGTTGTTTGTGGAAACCTCAATGTGGGCTGTTACGCCGTTATCCAGCGTCATGGTGAGCCTGAAATTGTCGTCCACGTCGGGGTAGTTGATGCTATACATTTTGCAAAACACGTTGGTTACTTTCGCGTCATACATATACATAATCTGGTCAATTAAATGAACGCCCCAGTCCAGCATCATGCCGCCGCCCTGCTTTTTGTCAATTCTCCATCCGGCAGGCACGCCGCGGGAACCCTCCACTCTCGACTCAATTACATAAACGTCTCCCAAAAGGCCTTGTTCCACTGCCCGGCGCATTGCAACAAAATCTTTGTTCACACGCCTGTTCTGATCAACGGTAAACACCTTGCCCGTTTCTGCAGCAACTTTCATAATTTCTTCCAATTCCCAGCTCTCAATGGTAACAGGCTTTTCGCAGAGCACGTTTTTGCCGGCGCGCAGCGCCTCAATTGCAATTTCCCTGTGAACATCATTGGGCGTTGCAATTAGCACAATGTCAATGTCAGGGTCATTCAGCAGCGCTTCTCTGGATTCATATGTAACCATTCCGTTTGCTTTTGCAAATTCCATACGTTCAGGGTTTATGTCGAAAACGCCCTTCATGTTGATGCGGTCAAGCTCTTTCGACTGTTTAAAGTGGTTCGACGCCATGCCGCCAAAGCCGATAATACCAACGTTATAAATTTTGTTTACGCCCACCACATTTCGCCTGCTTTCTCATAAATTAAAACATCTTTCATAAACGCAATTGCTTTTTCTAAGCCCTCTTTTACAGACATAAGCGAGTCCTCATGCTCAATGGAAACCACGCCGTCATAGCCAACAGCCTTTAAGGTGCTGATCAAATCGTTCCAATATTCCTTGCCGTTGCCGTAGCCCACGGTTCTGAACACCCAGGAGCGGCCTAAGACGTCGCCGTAATGTTTATAGTCTAATACGCCGTTTTTGGCTGTGTTTGCTTTGTCAATCTTTGTGTCCTTCGCGTGGAAGTAATAAATTGCGCCGGACAGCTCTTTAATAACCTCTTTCGGGTCCATTCCCTGCCAGATTAAGTGACTGGGGTCAACGTTTGCACCAATGATGTCGCCCACCGCAGCACGCAAACGCAGCAGCGTTTCGGGGTTGTAAACCACAAAACCAGGATGCATTTCAAATGCAATTTTTTTAATGCCGTGTTCTTTTGCAAATGCGGCCATGTCTTTCCAGTAAGGAATAACTTTTTCTTCCCACTGCCATTTTTGAATATCTAAATATTCCGGCGGCCAAGCGCAGGTTACCCAGTTGGGGTTCTGGGAGGTTTCACAGTCGCCCGGGCAGCCGGCAAACCCAACAATGGTGTCAACACCCAAAAGCTCCGCCGCCAAAATGGCGTTTTTAAAATCGTTGTGGAAGCTTTCTGCTTGTTCCTTGTTCGGGTGCAGGGGGTTTCCGTGGCAGGAAATTGCCGCAATATCCATATTATATTTTTTGAACAGGTCGAGCATCTCTTTTGCCTTTTCAGGATGCGCAATCATTTCTTTTGTGTTCAAGTGACAGTCACCAGGATAGCCGCCTGCGCCCACCTCCAATGAATCAACGCCCAGGGGCGAAAGATAGGCCAGGGTTTCCTCTAAGGACATGCCGGCACATGCTGAATTTACAACTGAAAGTTTCATAAAACATTACCTCCGATTTTTATTTATATATTTATTTATATATTTTTTAATGCATTATTTAGCGGACTTTCTTACAATCAATTTATGTGGGAGAATTACATTTTCAGGCTCTCCTCCGTTTAGCTTTTCATAAAGAATGGAAAACGCGCGTTTTCCCATTTCTGTCTGCGGCTGGGAAACGGTTGTCAACGGCGGCTCTACCATGTAGGCAATGTCCGTATTGTCAAAGCCAATCACTTCAATATCCTCCGGAACAGTGAGCCCATGCTTGCGCAAAGCTGACACCGCGCCGGCCGCCATGCGGTCTGAAATGGCAAACACCGCGTCGAACGTGTGACCCTCCTCCAAATATCTGTCTACCACGCGCATGGTGTTGCGGTAGCCATAGTTGCTGTAGAGCACCAGCCCCGGATCGAAGGGCAGGCCGTGGCAGCTCAGTGCCTGGCGGTATCCCTCCATCCTAAGATGCGAGGAAATCAGGCTGTTGTCCACGCCGATAAACAAAATCCGTTTTCTGCCGTTTAAAATCAGGTGCTCACAAGCGTCCTTGGCAGCAAGGCCGTTGTCAATTGAAACGAACGGCGTGTTTTCGCTGGCTGTGTATTCACTGCACTGGACAATTGCCGCGTGGTTTGAAATTAAGGACATTTCGTCAGCAGAAAGGGTGCTGTTTAACACAATCATGCCGTCTGCCATGCGGTTTTTCACCAGGCCCAAATAAATTTTTTCCTTCTCAGGCAAGCCATTTGTGGCACAAATCATAATATGATAGTTGTGCTTTTCCGCTTCGTTCGCAATTCCTGTTACTACTTTAGAGCAAAAGGAATTTGTAAGCGTAGACATCATCACCAAAATAATGCCTGTGCGCTTCTGCCGCAGATTTTTCCCCAGTAGGTTGGGAGTGTAGCCCAGCTCCCGGGCGGCCTCAAGCACCGCTTTTTCAATCTCTTCCGAAACGTGGCGGGTCTTGTTCAAAACGCGCGAAACTGTTGCCACTGACACGTTTGCCATTTTTGCAACATCTTTAATATTTGCGATTTTACCCGCCTCCTTATCACTCTGAAATCGTTTTCCCAAGAAATCGTTTACATTATACCAAAGCCATAAAAAAATGTCAAGCATATTCCGTTAAATTTTGCAAGAATTATTTCGTTTCAATGTATTGACCGAGTTTCCATTATCATATATAATCATGGTAATATTATTTTGTTTGGAGGGTCCGTATGGGAGCCTGGTTTTACATACTCATCTTAATTATAAAATCTGCAATCGGCGGCATCAGCAACGGTTTTATCAAGCAATATCAAAAAACGGCGCCTGCTGGCAACGCTGCCTATTGTCTGTTTTCTCTTATCATGTCACTGTGTGCCATGACATTCTTTTTCATTACCGGCGGCTTTCGGCTGGAGGTAAACGGTCCGACAATTCTCTACTCCATTGTCGCAGGTTTAGACACTGTGATTGTGGTCATTTTAGGCGTAGTAGCAATGAAGTATATCGACCTGATTACCCTTTCCTTTTCTCAAAGCTGCGGCAGCATGATCATTCCCGTTTTATTTGGAATTTTGTTTTTAAATGAGCGCACAACTCTGCTATTTTGGATCAGCGCTGCGTTAATGGCTTCGGCGGTTCTGCTTCCGATCGCCGCAAAGGGGAAACCCAAAGAGCGCGGGACCGTTATCGGTTACATCTGCTGCGCCGTGCTGTTTTTTATGAACGGAATGTATGTAGTTCTGCTGAAGCTGTTTCAAAGCAGCCCAATTGTCACCAACGAAAATGCATATTGTTTTCTTATGAATCTGGTTATGTTTTTTGTCTCCGCAGCGGGCTTTCTGGTGCTTTCCAAACGGCAGTCCTCCATCAAAACCGAGCTGAAAAAAATTACGCCGAAGCACATTGCTTATGTAGCTGCCAGCGCAGTGACGTCTAACGCTTCAACCCTTCTGGCATTTGTGGTTATGGGGGGCATGAGCATTGCGCTGATGACTATTTTGGGCACCTCTTTGGGAATTTTAATCACTGCATTTTTGTCCGTCGTTGTGTTTAAAGAACGGAAACTGCATCTCGTTGACGTTATCTCTATTCTGTGCGCCATTGCGTCGGTTGTGGTGGGCGCGCTTTAATTGTCAAATTAAGCAAAATTAATTAAAAAAAAGTAAATAAAAGCGGCTTTTTTCCGGTTACAACTTTACATAACAGCGAAATTGTGCTATACTGAAAGATGTTATCCAATCAAATTGTAAATTGGGCGTGATGTATTTCTATGAAAAGTAATATATATATTGTAACGGGCCATTACGGCAGCGGAAAAACGGAATTTTCAGTGAACTACGCGCTGTCTTTAAAAAAGACTTGCGAAAAAGTCTTTTTGGTGGATTTGGACATTGTTAACCCCTATTTCCGTTCAAACGATGCCCGGGCTCTTTTAGAAGACGCCGGAATTTGTGTAATTGCTCCGGCCTATGCCGGAACGAATGTGGACATTCCTGTTCTGCCGCCTGAAATTATGCGGATTTTTGAGGAAGAAGATGCAAAAATCATTTTAGATGTGGGCGGCGACGACGACGGAGCAATTGCATTGGGGCGGTATAAAAAATACTTTGATGAAAGCGGTTATGAGCTTTATTTGGTGGTGAACACCCGCCGGCCGCTGACATCGAATGCCGACGAAATTATCCGGATGAAAGAAGACATTGAAATTGCCTCGCGTCTTACGGTTACGGGCCTCATTTCCGACACGAACATTGCAGAGGAAACTACGTCTTTCATTGTTGCGGAAGGCTATGAAATTTTAGAAGACGTCAGCCGGAAAACCGGCCTCCCCATAAAATTTGTATGCGCCACCGAAAAAGCGGCTGAGCATCTCAGCCCTGAGATTTCACAAAAGCTATTTCCAATAAAGTGCCGCATCTCAAAAATCTAATTCAGTTTTTTTCCGCGGTCTGGCCGCCCACTGTCAGACCTGCTTTTATTTAATTTACGTGGGCAGAAAGGCAAGAAATGATATGGCAAAGGTTGTTATTTTAGACGACGTATGCAAAGGCTGCTACCTCTGCGCCTCTGCATGTCCGAAAAAGGTCTTGGCACCAGCAAAAGATAAACTAAACAAAAAGGGCTACCGTCCCATTGAGGCTGTGAACCCTGATGAGTGTATCGGCTGCGCAATGTGCGCTACCATGTGCCCGGACTGCGCAATAGAGGTTTTTAAATAAAGACTATTTACAGAAAGGATTGATATATTCATGGCAGAAAAGGTTTTGGTAAAAGGCAACGAAGCCATAGCAGAAGCTGCAATCATGGCCGGCTGCCGTTACTTTTTCGGTTATCCCATCACTCCGCAGACGGAAGTGAGCGCATATATGGCGAAGCGTATGCCGAAAATCGGCGGTGTGTTTCTCCAGGCGGAAAGTGAAGTTTCTGCGGCTAACATGGTTTACGGCGCAGCCGGCGCCGGCGCAAGAGTTATGACATCATCTTCCTCCCCCGGCATTAGCTTAAAGGCGGAGGCAATTTCATACATGGCGGGCGCTGACCTGCCCTGCGTTGTGATAAACGTTGTACGTGCGGGCCCGGGCTTAGGAGGCATTCAGCCTGCTCAGTCTGACTATTTTCAGGCCACAAAGGGACACGGCCACGGCGATTACAGACTGATTGTTTTGGCCCCCAGCTCCGTGCAGGAAATTGTTGATATGACGTCTGACGCATTTGATTTAGCAGACATCTACAGAACGCCGGTTATGATTTTGGCAGACGGCATGTTAGGCCAGATGATGGAGCCCGTTGTGTTTGAACAGAAAAAATCGGAAAGAACAATTCCTGAAAAAACATGGGCCACCACCGGAACAGAAATGAAACGGGAACACAATATTATCAATTCCCTTTATATTCAGCCCAATGTGCTGGAAAAAATAACGCTGGAGCGCTACGAAAAATATAAAACCATTGAACAGAACGAAACCAAATATGAAGCATATCAGACAGACGACGCAGAGTTTATTTTAACTGCATACGGCTCTGTTGCCCGTATCTGCAAAAACGCAGTGGATGAACTGCGTACGCAGGGAATTAAAGCCGGCTTAATCCGCCCAATTACCCTTTGGCCGTTCCCGTCTGAAGCATATGTGAAAGAAACCGTTTGCGCGAAAGCTGTTTTAACGGTTGAAATGAGCATGGGGCAGATGGTTGAAGACGTTCGTCTTGCCGTAAACGGCAGAATTCCGGTTCATTTCTACGGCAGAACCGGCGGAAATATTCCGTATCCCAATGAAATTATTGATGAGGTGAAAAAGATTGTTGGGGGTGAAAAATAATGGAACAGGTATTTAAAAAACCACACGCACTTTGCGACGTTACCCTGCACTATTGCCCGGGCTGCACCCACGGCATTGTGCACAGGCTAGTGGCTGAGGTAATGGACGAACTGGGCATTGAAGGCTCTACCATTGGCGTTGCGCCGGTTGGCTGTGCGGTGTTTGCATACGACTATTTTAACTGTGACATGCAGGAGGCCGCCCACGGCAGGGCTCCGGCAGTTGCAACGGGAATTAAGCGCGTTCACCCCGATAAAGTGGTGTTTACCTATCAGGGAGACGGCGACCTGGCGGCAATTGGTACGGCGGAAACCGTCCACGCTGCTTCCAGGGGAGAAAACATTACCGTGATTTTCATCAACAACGCGATTTACGGTATGACAGGCGGCCAGATGGCCCCCACTACCCTGCCCGGCCAGGTAACGCAAACCTCTCCTTACGGCCGCGACACAAAAACACAGGGCTATCCCCTTCGTGTGAGCGAAATGCTTGCTACCACATCGGGTGCGGCATATATTGAACGTGTTTCGGTAGATTGCGTGAAAAACATTAACCGCGCGAAAAAGGCCATAAAAAAAGCATTTCAGACGCAGCTCGACGGCAAGGGCTTTTCCATGGTGGAAGTGCTGTCTTCCTGCCCTACCAACTGGGGTTTAGCGCCTGAAGAAGCAATTAAGTGGCTTCAGGAAAATATGATTCCATACTATCCTTTGGGCGTTTACTGCGACAGAACAGAAGAAAAATAAGCTTTCAAATAAAAAAAAGCAGGATCGCTGTTTGGCGTTCCTGCTTTTGTGTCCTTTGAGGTTTTCATGAAAATTACAAAAATTGAACCACAGAAAAAACATAAAAACAGAATGTCTGTTTTTTTAGACGAAAAGTTTGCTTTTGGCATTGACACGTTCAGCCTGTATGCGTTGAAATTAAAAGAAAATGACGAGATTGACGAAAAACAGCTTTGCGAAATTAAAAACACAATTCTGTTTGAAAGTGCAAAAAACTATGCTGCAAATCTTGTTTCTGCAAGGAGCTACACAGAACGCACCATGAAACAAAAGCTAATGGACTACACAGGCGACGAGGCCACAGCGAATAAGGTTATCGCACTTTTAAAAGAATATAAACTAATAGATGACGCTGACTTCGCCAGACGGTTTGCCTCCGACTATATCAACTTAAAAAAATATGGCCGGAGAAGGATTAAGTATAAACTAATGGAAAAAGGAATTTCGCCGGAAACTGCAGAAAATGCAATAGAAGAGCTTGACTGTGCAGATGTTGAAACAGAAAACTTAGAAAAGCTAATGATAAAAAAGCTCAGCGGTAATTTCGACATAAAAAACGTGATGAAAGCAAAGCGGTATTTTGCCGCAAGGGGATACAGCTTTGACGACATAGACAGCACACTTAGAAAACTGAAAGCGGAAAGCGAGGACGGGGATTCATGCTAAAGGGAAAACATATTTTAATTGGCGTAACAGGCGGCATTGCCGCATATAAAACACCGGACTTAATCAGCAAACTGCGCAAGCAGGGAGCAGAAGTAAAGGTGATTATGACAAAGGCGGCTACAGAATTTGTAACGCCGTTAACGTTTCGCACCATGTCGCAAAATATGGTGGCAGACGACAACATGTTCAGCGCTCCCGCTGTTTGGGAGGTTGAGCACATTGCCTTGGCAAAATGGGCCGATCTTTTATACATTGTGCCCGCCACGGCCAACATCATCGCCAAAATTGCAGCCGGAATTGCAGACGACATGCTGTCGACCGTTGCGCTTGCAACAAAAGCGCCCATGCTCGTTGCTCCGGCCATGAACACTGCTATGTTTGAAAACTGCGCTACCCAGGAAAATATGGAAAAATTAAAGCAGCGTGGCGTTTTGTTTGTTGAACCGGAAAGCGGTAACCTTGCCTGCGGCGACTCAGGCCGCGGAAAGCTGCCCGACACCGACCGGCTGTTGTATGAGGCTGTGCGGGCCATTGGTTTTTCAAAAGATTTTGCAGGCAAGCGAATTTTGGTCACCGCAGGCGCTACTCAGGAGGCCATTGACCCTGTGCGGTATATCACGAACCACTCCTCCGGCAAAATGGGCTACGAAATTGCAAAGGCCGCGCACTTCCGTGGTGCGGAAGTTACCCTGGTTTCAGGCGAAACTGCCCTTTCTGTTCCGCCTGGAATTGAGTTTGTGCAGGTTATAAGCGCTGAGGAAATGTACCGCGCATGCACCGAACTTGCTTCCAGCTGCGACGTTATCATAAAAGCCGCGGCGGTGGCCGACTACCGCCCGGCGCACACAGCAGAACAAAAAATGAAAAAAGGCGGGGAGCTGACAATTCCCCTGATTCAAAATAAGGATATTTTAAAAGAACTGGGCCAGGTAAAACGGAGCGGACAAATTTTAGTAGGGTTTTGCATGGAAACACAGAACCTTTTGGAAAACGCAGAAAAAAAGCTAAATGCAAAAAATTTGGATATGATTTGCGCCAACACCATCGGAACGCCTGGCGCGGGATTTGGGGCTGACACCAACACCATTACCTTGCTCACGAAAAACGGCGCGAAAATTCCGCTTCCCAACATGAGCAAATTTGATGCCGGAATGAAAATATTAGACGAAGTTTTAAAGCTAAACGGTGAAAAATAATGGAAGGCAAATTTGCAGGAGTAATTATTAACAGGCTGGCGCTGAACATTGACAGAATGTTCCATTACAGTATACCCGACGGCTTATTGGGTAAAATTGATATTGGAAGCCACGTCACAGTGCCCTTTGGAAACGGAAACAAAACTGTTGACGGATTTGTGCTGTCTTTGTCAAACCACTCCGACTTTGACGGCACGTTGAAAGAAATCTTATCGGTTTCAGAAAGCGGTCCGCTGTTTGACAGAGAAATGCTTTCGGTTTGTCAGTTTTTAAAACAGAAGTATTTTTG
The DNA here is from genome assembly GCF_037235575.1 of Congzhengia sp. Lineage (NCBI taxonomy): Bacteria > Bacillati > Bacillota > Clostridia > Eubacteriales > Oscillospiraceae > Congzhengia > Congzhengia sp. The sequence goes on from NZ_JAXUNN010000021.1 coordinate 45,545, forward strand.
CTCTTATATCAGCGCGGTAAAAACCGTTTTGCCTCCTGGCAGCGGACGCAAAAATAAGGTGTCTGACAAACTGATCCGCGGCTCGGTTTTAAACGTGCCCTACGACGAGGCATTTGACGCATTGGAAAAACTGCGGGACAAAGCGCCGAAGCAGTGCAGGATTTTAGAGCTTTTAATTCAAAACGATTTTGTGGCAGACAGCGACATTTTGTTTTTAACAGGCGTAGGCTATCAGGCCATTCGCGCGTTAAAAGACAAGGGACTGGCCCGGCAGGAAACAGTAGAGGTGTTCCGGCTTCCAATTGATTACGAAAGCATTCCCCGTTCAGCCTCCCCTGCGCTGACGGAGGAGCAGCAATACGCAGTGGACCGCATTTGCGCATCGGTAACAGAAAATCAAAATAACACCTTTCTGCTCCACGGCGTAACGGGCAGCGGAAAGACAGAGGTTTTTTTAAACTGCATTGAAAAGGCGCTGGAAATTGGAAAAACCGCCATTGTGCTGGTGCCCGAAATTTCTCTCACACCGCAGATGGTAACGCGGTTTGCCGCGCGGTTTGGCAAAAAAATTGCCGTTTTGCACTCTGCTCTGTCTATGGGAGAACGAGCGGACGAATATAAACGCATTAAAAGCGGTGAGGCAAGGGTAGTTGTGGGCGCCCGTTCGGCCATTTTTGCGCCTTTAAAAAACATTGGTGTCATCGTAATTGACGAAGAACACGAAACCAGCTACAAGGCGGAAAACGCACCCACCTACCACGCGCGGGAGGTGGCTGATTTTCGTGCAAAACAGCACGGAGCCGCTTTTGTTCTGGCTTCTGCCACACCGTCTGTTGAGAGTTTTTACCAGGCAAAGCAGGGCAATTATCAGCTAATTTCCTTAACCCGCAGGCCAACTGCTCAGAATTTGCCCACAGTCGCCGTGTCAGACATGCGGGAGGAAATGAAAAACGGGAACCGTTCCTGCATTGGGCTTTCCCTGCAGCGGGAGATACGCAAAAACAAAGAACAGGGCGAACAGACGATTTTATTTTTAAACCGGCGGGGTTTTTCCACATTTGTGTCTTGCAGAAGCTGCGGTTTCGTGATAAAATGTAAGAACTGCGACGTTTCTTTAACTTATCATAAAGCGAAAAACTCTCTCACCTGTCACTACTGCGGATATACTATAAAAAAACCTGAGGTGTGCCCAAATTGTGCAAGCAGTTTTATCAAGGAATTTGGCGCAGGCACCCAAAAGGTGGAGGAGGAGCTGCACAGTTTGTTCCCCGATCTGTCCGTTATCCGTATGGATGTAGACACTACCAGTGTAAAGTCGTCCCACCGGGCGATTTTAGAAAAGTTTGACAAAGAAAAAATTGATATTTTGCTGGGCACGCAGATGGTGGCTAAGGGCTTAGACTTTCCCAACGTCACCTTAGTGGGCGTTTTGGCGGCAGACCAAAGCCTGTTTGTGGACGATTTCCGCGCCGGCGAGCGCACTTTCGACCTGATTACCCAGGTTTGCGGCAGGGCCGGCCGAGGCGAAAGACAAGGCCGCGCGCTGATTCAGACCTACATGCCGGAGAACAGCGTGATTTGCCAGGCCCAAGAGCAAGACTATCTTTCGTTTTATGAAAATGAAATTGAGCTTCGCCGCCAGCTGAACTATCCGCCCTTTTGCGACATCATTTCCGTTTTGCTCACTTCGCCTGTTTTAAACGGACTCTTGAGCTACGCAAAAAAGCTGGCGCGTTCCATTCACATTGTGATGCAAAAGGACTATGACGGAGCGTTTGAATTGTTAGGTCCCAGCGAAACGTCTGTAACTAAGATTAACGGGCGTTTTCGTCAGCGGATTTGGATTAAATGCAAAATGAACCGGAAGGCGGAGGATATTTTTGCGCGCCTGAGAAGTTATCATATCAATGAAAAAAATCCACATATTAATATGGTGATTGAAAACAACCCATTCGGCGCAATTTAGGAGGAAAGCAAATGGCTATCAGAAAAGTACTTACAATTCCCGATGACAACGATTTTTTAAGAAAGAAGTCCCGCGATGTCACAATGATTGACGATAGGATTCTTACACTTTTAGACGATATGAAAGAAACGCTTTATGCGGAAAACGGCGTAGGTTTAGCCGCGCCCCAGGTAGGGATTTTGCGCCGCGTGGTGGTTATTGACGTTGGCGAGGGGCTTATCGAACTGATTAATCCTGTAATTGTTTATAAAAAGGGCGAACAGATTAACGCGGAAGGGTGTCTTTCCATTCCCGGCAGATCCGGCACGGTGTCCCGCCCGGAAAAGGTGCGCGTGCGTGCCATAGACAGAAATAACAAGGAATTTACCATTGAGGGCGAGGGGCTGTTGGCAATTGCCCTGTGCCACGAAATTGACCACTTGAACGGCACCCTGTATGTTGACAAAATGATTGCGGAAGTGGAAAACTAAGCTTTTTACGGAGGGATAAAAATGAAAATTGTGTTTATGGGAACGCCGGAATTTGCGGTGGCCCCTCTTAAGGCCTTGTGTGAAGACGGACACGAAATCTCTCTTGTCGTTACCCAGCCTGACAAGCCGAAGGGCCGCGGCCAAAAAATGCTTCCGCCGGAAGTTAAGGTGTTTGCTGAAAGCCGTAATATTTCTGTGTATCAGCCCAAAAGCATGAAAACTGACGAAGCGTTTGAACGTTTAAGCGCAGAAAAAGCAGACCTTTTTGTAGTGGTGGCGTATGGAAAAATTCTGCCCCAGCGGATTTTAGACATTCCAAAGCATGGAAGCATCAATATTCACGCTTCCCTGCTGCCGAAATACCGGGGCGCTGCGCCCATTCAGTGGAGCATTATCAACGGGGAAACGAAAACTGGCATTACAACCATGCAGATGGACGATGGCATTGACACCGGCGATATGCTGGTGGTGAAGCCTGTGGACATTGCATTTGACGATACGGGTGAAACCCTGCATGATAAGTTGGCTAAAGCCGGTGCAGACGCCATTCGGGAAACCATTTGCCAATTAGAAAACGGCACCCTTGATCCTAAAAAGCAAAATGACGCCCTCTCCTGCTATGCGCCAATGATATCAAAAGATACCGGCGTTTTAGATTTTAACAAAGACGCTCTATCGCTATATAACCTTGTACGCGGACTGAATTCTTATCCATATGCCAGCACGTTTTATAACGGGCATCGGTTTAAGGTTATTCGTGCATTGCCCATTCACGAAAACAGCAGCGGCGCCAACGGCGAAATTTTAAGTGTAACCAAAGACGGCATTTTGGTAAAGTGCGAAAGCGGTGCACTGCTCATCTGCGAGGTGCAGTTTGAAGGCAAAAAGAAAATGCCCGTGTCGGAATATATTAAGGGCAACAAAATTGAAACAGGCATAATTTTAGGAGGCTGACAAATTGGGCTCAAAACCGGTGAAAACCAACGCAATGCGAATGTTAGACAGAGCAAAAATTCCATTTGAAGCAATTGAATATGAGGTGGACGAAGCCGACCTTTCCGGCGTACACATAGCCGACTCTGTGGGTCTGCCCTATGACATGGTGTTTAAAACGCTGGTAGCAAAAGGCGACAAAACCGGCCCGGTGGTATTTTGTATTCCTGTTCACAAGGAAATTGATTTAAAAAAGGCAGCCCAGACCACAAATAATAAACGGGTGGAACTTTTGGCTGTGAAAGAGCTATTGCCTTTGACGGGATATATCCGCGGCGGCTGCTCCCCCATTGGAATGAAGAAACAGTTCCCTACGTTTTTTGACCAGTCGGCAGAGGGGTTCGAAAAAATTACCATCAGCGCAGGCACAAAGGGATGCCAGCTTTTGGTAAACCGCCATGAGCTTACAGAATTTGTCGGAGCAAAGCTTTGCGATTTGTGCAAATAAAAAGCCTTACCCAAAAGGGTAAGGCTTTTTTCACTTTACAACAATTTTTCTTTCACAGCTTTGTCCAGTGCGTCAATTTTCGTGTTTCCCTCAGCCATTGTTTTGCAAGGAACGGAATAATAAAACTTAATCTTTGGCTCTGTTCCCGACGGACGGATAACGAAAAATCCGCCGCCTGCAAGTTCAAAATAAAGAACATTTGACGGTTCAAACCCAATGGACTCTTTTTTGCCTGTTGCAAAATCTAACCGAAAATCCTCGTTATAGTTTCTAAATGCCACAATTTCCGTTTCGCCAATCTTCTTAAACGGATCTGCAGCTACTTTTTCCATCAGTGCGGCCATTTTCTGCATGCCGTCTAAGCCTTCCATTACCACAGAAACCGTCCGCTCCACACAGCAGCCATACTTTTTGTAAATATTTTGAATTGCGTCGGCAAGGGTCTGTCCTTTCCGCTTCAAAACTGCAACCAGTTCACACACCAAAAGAGTTGCGGCAACCGCGTCTTTGTCCCTGGCATAGGTTCCCGGCAGACAGCCGTAGCTTTCCTCAAAGCCAAAATAATAGTTCCCATCGTTCATTTCGTCGTGCTTTTTAATCACTTCTGCAATAAACTTAAATCCTGTATAAACATCAAACATGCGAACGCCATAATTTTCTGCAATTTTTTTGGTTAAGTCCGTTGTTACAATGGTTTTTACTATATAGTCCTTAGAGGTAAGCTGATTTTTTTCCGCAGCAGAGGACAGAATATACTCCGTCAGCAAAAGCCCCATCTGATTTCCCGTCATCACTTCATAGCTGCCGTTTGCATCTTTCACCAAAACACCGATTCTGTCTGCGTCCGGGTCTGTTCCGCAAATAACGTCTGCTCCCACTTTTTCTGCCAGCTTGATGGCAAATTGAAATCCTTCCTTCTCCTCCGGGTTGGGGGATTTCACGGTGGAAAATTCCGGGTCTGGCTGTGCCTGTTCTTCCACAACATACACGTTTTTATAGCCCGCCTTATCCAGCGCCTCGGTAACGGGAACCAAGCCCGTGCCGTGGAACGGCGTGTAAACAATTTTTATTTCTTTTGCCGTGTCATTTTCCACATCGGGATTTTTGCGGCAGGAGAGCACGCGGCCTACAAACTTTTCCCGGATTTCGTCGCCAATCATTGTAATCAAACCGGCTTCTTTCGCGCTTTTTTCGTCCATTGCTTTTACATCCTGAAAGATGTCCATGCGGTTCATATATCCAATCACTTTGTTGGAGTCGGCAACATTGAGCTGTGCGCCGTCTTCACCATAAACCTTATAACCGTTATAGTTGGCTGGATTGTGGGAGGCCGTAATCATAATGCCCGCAAAACAGTTCAGCTCCCGTACCGCAAAAGACAACACGGGCGTTGGATGGAGCCTGTCGAACACATAGGCGCGAATGCCGCTGGCCGCTAAAACACATGCGCTTTCCATTGCAAATTCCGGAGAAAAGTGGCGGCTGTCATATGAAATTGCCACGCCGCGCTTCTTTGCGCTTTCTCCGTTGTCACAAATGTAGTTTGCCAATCCTTGAGTTGCTTTTCTTACGGTATATTTGTTCATTCTGCTGGAACCGGCGCCCAAAATTCCGCGCAGCCCGCCGGTGCCAAACTCTAAATCTTTGAAAAAGCGTTCCTGAATTTCACCGTCATTTGCCTTTAAAGCTTCAAGCTCTTGTTTTGTCTGAGCGTCAACCACATCGCTCGTCTGCCAATATTCATATTTTTCTTTATAATCCATGTAAATGTCTCCTCAAACCTTTTTTTCGCTGTCGCTATTGATTTAGTATATGCAGAATTATTCTTCTCCATACCAGGTGTCGCCGGTGTTACCGTCGCCCTCGGTGGAATTGTCGTCTGGCGTTTCCTCCTCATTGGGAATATTCGTGCCGGGCGAAACATTGTTTTGGTTGTTCTCATTTAATTCCTCGCCTGGTTCCGGTGTTGAAGAAGATGACGAAGACGGCTTGCTGGACTTTTTGGAACTGGATGTCTTTTTGTCGTCATCATCGTCACCTAACGAGCTTCCGTAAGACGAATGGGACGAGCAATATTTCATCGGCTGCGTTCCCTCTTTAAAATAGTCCACCCTGGTGGTGCTGCAGGATTTTGATGCCACACGTCCGCTGATTTGGCAAATGGTACGCTTCACAAGACCATCGGGCTCCGGAATGGTTTTAATCGTTTTCCCATCGTGAATGGGCTGCATCACACTTTTCCAAATTTTCGGACATACATTGCTGCCGCTCATTGCTTTTGGAATTTCATAGCCCATCCACACGCCGGCGACATAGTTGGGCGTAAAGCCCATGAACCAACGGTCCTTGTTGGAGTTTGTAGTACCCGTTTTACCGCCGGCGTAAATGTCGCCCAACGACGCGCTGGTTCCTGTACCGTTCTTAATTACGCCAGTGAGCATATTCTGCATGATAAACGCCGTCTGCTCACTCATGGCCCGCTTATTTTCCACTTTGTTTTCCAATACAATTTTTCCGTTTGCATCAATTACCTTTGTATAGGTCACCGGCTTGTTATACTGTCCGCCGTTTACAAATGTGGCATAGCCGGCCGTCATTTCCTTAACAGTTACGCCGTCGGTTAAACCGCCCAGCGACATAGACAATGATTTATCCGTAACCAGTTTTCCGTTTCTGGTTTCGCCAGCCACCATTGTGGTAAAGCCCAGATTCTTTGTCATAAAGTCGAAAGATTTGTCAACTGTAAGTTCCTGCATTACCTTAACCGCAGGAATGTTTTGAGATAGCTCCAAATGTCTGCGCGCTGTTAGCCTACCTTTATAGCCGCCCCCAGAGTTTTTAGGCTCCCAGTCGCCAATTTTAATTTTTGCGTCGTTAATAATGGTTGCCGGAGTGATGATGTTATATTCAATCGCTGGTGCATACACCGCCAAGGGCTTAATTGCCGAACCCGGCTGCCGTTTTGCCTGTGTTGCCATGTTAAAGCCGCGGCTAACGGTCTTTTTGCCGATTCCGCCCGCCATGCCTTTAATCTGGCCCGTATACGGATCCATCACCACCATGGCCGACTGGGGCTTGTTGCCCGAGCTGCCCGGAAAATTGGCGGTATTTTGATAAACGTTGTCAATTGCCTTTTGCACGTCTGGATTCATGGTGGAATAAATTTTAAACCCGCCGGTATAGAGTCGATTAGTCGCCTCGCCTTCAGTCAGGTTTTCTTTTTCCATCAGGTCGCGGACAACATCGGTGATAATTGCATCAACAAAATAGCTCTGAACCTTTACATCTTCTTTATCCTTTTTAACCTCGCCAATTTTCACGTTTAAGTTTCTGCCCTTTGCCTCGTCGCATTCCTGCTGGGAAATATAGCCAAGCTTGGCCATTTTGGTTAAAATAACCTCCTGGCGCTCTTTGTTTTTTTCGTAGTTTGTAGCCGGGTTATAAGTTGTTGGCGCCTTTACCACGCCTGCCAGCGATGCACACTGTTCCAGCGTTAAATCCTTCACGTCCTTGCTGAAATAATAGTTTGCCGCAGTTTGAACGCCGTGGCATCCCGCGCCGAAATAAATGGTGTTCATATACATTTCAATAATCTGGTCCTTGCTCATCTTCTTTTCCAGATTAATTGCCCGAACAATTTCCTGAATTTTTCTTGTAGGTGATACGTCATTTTCACCAGTGATATTTTTAATCAGCTGCTGGGTAATGGTAGAACCGCCATAGGAATTTTTATTTCCCGTTATCCATTGTAGAAATGCGCCGAACGTACGCTTTAAGTCAACACCTTTGTGATCGCGGAACCGCTCGTCTTCAATAGCAATAAAAGCGTTGGTTAAGTTTTCGGGAATATTTTCAATGTCTACCCAAACGCGGTTTTCGTTTCGGTGAATGCGGTCCATCTCCACCGGCTGGTTGGTTTCCTCATCAATATAATAAATAATTGATGTAAAATCTAAGTTATATTCCTCGGCAATTAAGTCCATGCTGTTGTCGATAAAACCCACAACCGCACCTGCAATCACAGAAGCCGCAAGGGCCGCAATTACGAGGATAACAATTAAAACCCGTGCTAAAATTCTCAATCCCTTGCTCTTTTTCTTTCTTTTTTTATTTTTATCCTGAGCAGGACTTGTCCCTTTTTTGTATGTATTTTTTGCCAAATAGCTCACCCCTTAATTTGGTAGTAAATCTTAAACTATACCAAATTTATTGTATCCCAAACATATTACAAAACTATTACGTGTGCGTTACTTTGGTGTAAAATAACACTAAATGCTCCAAAAAACGGTTATTTTAGGCGAATAAAGGGTGGCAAAAAGCCAAATACTATGAGTAAAAGATGATGGATAGGAGATGAAAAGAATGGAGAAAGGAACACAAGGCACAAGAAAAAGACATTTTTTAAATTTGGTGCTTACAGCGGTTTTAATTTTTGCCGCTATGTATCTTTGCGCCATAACGGGCTACCGTTTTGTCAGAAACAGCAATGCTGCGGAGAATCCGGTTGAAAGCCGGGAGCCGGAAATAAACGAAACCATAGCGCCCCAGGAGGAGGACCCTCTCAAATTGCCTGAGGACCTTGCCTCTGCCTCACTGCCCAAGGAGGATGTGCGCGTCCCGTCCGACCCCAACGACTATCTGGTAATATCAGAAAACGGCGTTGTAAAACTTTATAACATTACCGAAAGCGGCGACCAAATTTATTCAAAAGACTTAGACATTGCCCCCGACGCGCTGTTGGCTGAGGACAAGGCCCAGCTGGAGGAAGGCATTATTTTAGAATCGGAGGAGGAGCTTGCCGCCCTGCTTGAGGACTACACTTCTTAGGCCAAATCCTTAATTAACAGCGCACGGATATAGCCTTTATCCTTTGTTGTAGAATCAATATAAAAGCCGCGGTTGTAATAAAACCGCACCAGCGACGTGGCTTTCGACGCGGTGTGCAGCATAACGCGCTTTACCTTTAG
>NZ_JAXUNN010000022.1:0-40942 GCF_037235575.1 Congzhengia sp.
GGAATACCCTAAGTTCATCACGAGCTTTTTGCCCTGCAGCTGCGCCCTGTAACCAACGCCGTTCACTTCCAGTTTCTTTTCAAAACCGTCTGTTACGCCAACAACCATGTTGTTTAAAAGCGTTCTGGTCAGGCCGTGAAGCGCCTTGTGCATTTTTATTTCAGAAGGGCGGGAAACGGTTACTTCGCTGCCCTCAGTTTTAATAATCATGTCAGGATGTAATTCCTTTGTCAGCGTGCCTTTCGGACCCTTAACGGTAACCACGTTGCCGTCTGCAACCGTAACGGTTACGCCTGCGGGAACCGCGATAGGCATTCTTCCTATTCTGGACACTTACTTGCACCTCCTTAATTTATCTTGCTTACCAAACAAACGCCATAACTTCTCCGCCGACATTTTCTTTCCGTGCCTTTTTATCGGTCATAATGCCTTTGGATGTTGAAACGATTGCAATACCTAAGCCGCGGAGCACTTTTGGAAGCTCCTCTTTATTCTTGTATATTCTGAGTCCGGGTGTTGAAACTCTCTTAAGGCCGGAAATTGCCTTTTCTTTTCCGTTGTATTTAAGAGCGATTCGGATAATATTCTGTTTTCCGTCCTCTATGATTTGATAGTTCTTAATATATCCTTCCTCCAGCAGAATTTCGGCAATTGCCTTCTTCACGTTGGACGCAGGAACATCTACACAAATATGCTTCGCAGAATTCGCGTTTCTGATTCTCGTCAGCATATCCGCAATAGGATCGGTTGTATGCATCTTTATACCTCCTTCCGAATTGTAAAAATCTTACCAGCTTGCCTTTTTCACGCCGGGAATCTGTCCCTTATAAGCCAGTTCCCTGAAGCAGATACGGCAGATGCCGTATTTTCTGAGGTACGCGTGAGGACGACCGCAGATTTTGCATCTGTTATACTGTCTTGAGCTGAACTTAGGCGTTTTGCGCTGTTTATTTACCATCGCTTTCTTAGCCATTTAATTTCCTCCTCTACCCGAATTACTTCGTGGCGAACGGCGCGCCCATAAGTGAAAGAAGTGTTCTTGCTTCTTCATCTGTGTGAGCCGTTGTTACCATGATTATATCCATACCTCTGATTTTGTCAATCTTGTCGTAGTCAATTTCGGGGAAAATCAACTGTTCCTTAACGCCTACGCAATAGTTGCCGCGGCCGTCAAAGGAGTTGGGGTTGATTCCGCGGAAGTCTCTTACGCGCGGTAGCGCAACATTGAAGAATCTATCTAAAAATTCATACATTTTCGCGCCGCGAAGGGTTACCTTGCAGCCGATTGACATGCCTTCCCTGACTTTAAAGGAAGCCACAGATTTTCTTGCCTTTGTAATAATAGGCTTCTGGCCAGTAATCTGGGCCAGGTCGCTGACTGCGCCGTCTAACGCCTTTGCGTTGTCTTTCGCTTCGCCGCAGCCGATGTTTATAACAATCTTTTCAAGCTTCGGAATCTGCATAACGCTTTTATAGGAATACTTTTCCATCAAAGCCGGCGCAACTTCCTTGCTGTATTTTTCCTGCAATCTTGCCATCTGCTTTCTTTACCTCCTTTTGCAAAATTAGTCGTTAAAGGTCTCTCCGCACTTTTTGCAGTAACGAACTGAGCTTCCGTCCTCTAACACCTTGCGGGCAGCTCTTGTTGCTTTTTTACACTTACCGCAAACCACCATCACGTTCGACGCGTCAATTGCAAGCTCCTGCTTTACAATGCCGCCAACCTGACCCTGTGCTTTGGGCTTTACGTGCTTTGTTGCAACTGCAACCCCTTCAACAATGGTTTTGCCTTTCTTCGGCAGAACCTCAATTACTTTACCTTTTTTCCCTTTATCTTTTCCGGAAATGACAACTACCTCGTCGCCGGATTTAATATTCATTTTTGCCATTTTTCGGCTCCTCCTTCATTTAACTCGTTGAAAATTTAGAGTACCTCAGGCGCTAAAGAGAGAATTTTCATATATTCTTTTTCCCTCAGCTCTCTTGCAACAGGGCCGAATATACGCGTCCCTCTCGGGTTCTTGTCGTCTCTGATGATAACGGCCGCATTTTCGTCAAACTTGATGTATGTCCCGTCATTACGCCTTACGCCGGAAACTGACCTTACGATGACTGCCTTAACGACATCACCTTTTTTAACCACTCCCCCGGGCGTTGACTTTTTAACAGAAGCAACAACCACATCGCCGATTGCCGCGTATCTTCTTTTAGAACCGCCCAATACTCTGATACACATCAGTTCTTTTGCTCCGGTGTTATCCGCAACCTTCAAAAGCGTCTGCTGTTGAATCATATTGGTTACCTCCGTTTCTTAAATATCAATTATTGTGCTTTTTCCAAAATGCTAACCAGTCTCCATCTTTTATCTTTCGAGATTGGCCTTGTTTCCATAACCAACACCTTGTCGCCGATTCCGCAGGAATTGTTTTCGTCGTGGGCTTTCAGCTTATAGGTTCTCTTTATGATTTTGCCGTAAAGAGGGTGTTTAACATTATATTCAATTGCAACGACGATGGTTTTGTCCATTTTGTCGCTGACAACCTTTCCGATTCTCTGTTTTCTGAAATTTCTCGTTTCTGCCATGATCTCACTCCTTTCAAAGCTTTAATTTACTCTGCAAGCTTCCTCTCTGCCATAACTGTTTTAATCTTGGCAATGGTCTTTTTAACCTCGTGGATTCTCATTGGGTTATCCAGCTGATTTGTAGCATTCTGAAATCTTAAGTTAAAGAGTTCTTTCTTAAGGTCAGCGAGAGTAGTTTCAAGTTCTGTTCCGCTTAATTCGCGAATTTCGTTTACCTTCATCAAATTAACCCTCCATTTCTTCAGCTTCGCGGGCTACAAACTTACACTTAATAGGAAGTTTGTGCATAGCAAGACGAAGTGCCTCTCTTGCAATATCCTCCGTAACGCCGTCAATCTCAAAGAGAATTCTGCCGGGTTTTACAACAGCCACCCAATATTCCGGTGAACCTTTACCGCTACCCATACGGGTTTCAGCCGGTTTCTCGGTTACGGGCTTGTCGGGGAATATTTTAATCCAAACCTGGCCGCCTCTTTTGATGTAACGCGTCATTGCAATACGGGCAGCCTCAATCTGGTTGCTGGTAATCCAGGAAGACTCTAAAGCCTGCAGGCCGTAGCTTCCGTAGGTAACCTTGTTGCCGCGTGTGGCAACGCCCTTCATTCTGCCGCGCATTACTCTTCTGTATTTTACTCTTTTCGGTAATAACATGACTTATTTACCTCCCTTATTCTTTTTGCTCTCGGGAAGGATTTCTCCTTTATAAATCCAGACTTTTACACCGATTTTACCATAGGTTGTGTTTGCTTCTGCAAAGCCGTAATCAATGTCGGCTCTTAAAGTCTGCAGCGGAATTGTGCCCTCGTGATAGTGCTCAGACCGCGCAATTTCTGCGCCGCCCAAACGGCCGGAGCAAGTTGTTTTAATACCCTTTGCACCCAGCTTCATAGCTCTGCCCATGGTGGATTTCATTGCTTTTCTGAAAGAAATCCTGCGCTCAAGCTGACCTGCAATGTTTTCTGCAACCAGCTGTGCATTCATGTCGGGCTGTTTTACTTCTTCAATGTTTAATGCAACACTTTTGCCCGTCATGGTCTCCAATTCTTTTTTAACCTTCTCGATTTCGCTGCCGCCTTTACCGATGATAATACCGGGCTTTGCAGCAAAGATGTTGATTTTAATTCTCTTTGCCGTACGTTCAATTTCAATTTTTGCAACGCCTGCGGCATACAGTTTTGCTTTTAAGAATTTTCTTAATTTATAGTCTTCAACCAGGTAATCGCCGAAATCACGGTCGTTTGCAAACCATTTCGAATCCCAGTCTTTAATGATACCAACTCTTAAACCGTGTGGATGTACTTTCTGTCCCAAACTGAATCTACCTCCTTCTTAAAAATTATTCCTGACCAAGCTCTTTTAACACGATGGTAATGTGGCTTGTTCTTTTTCTAATTCTGAACGCTCTGCCCTGTGCCCTGGGGCGGACTCTTTTCAAGGTCGGTCCCTGGTTTGCATAAACTTCTGCAACATAGAGGTTGTTTTTGTCCATGTTGTGGTTGTTTTCAGCGTTCGCTGCCGCCGAGTTCAGCAGTTTTATCAGCAGTTCGCTGGCTGCCTTCGGCGTATTTTTCAAAATGCCCATTGCTTCGCCCACGGGCTTATTCCGAATCATATCGATTACGATTTTAACTTTTCTGGATGAAATCCGAGCGTAACTAAGTTTTGCTCTCGCTTCCACTAGTGACTCCTCCTCTCTTAAAAGGAAATATTATTTGCCGCTTGTTTTATTTCCGGCATGACCTTTAAATGTTCTTGTCGGTGCAAATTCACCAAGCTTGTGACCAACCATATCTTCCGATATAAACACCGGCACGTGTTTTCTGCCGTCGTGTACTGCGATGGTATGTCCTACCATTTCAGGGAAAATGGTTGAGCTTCTCGACCATGTCTTTAAAACTCTTTTTTCGTTGGCTTCGTTCATCTTAATAATTCTTGCCAAAAGTTTTTCCTGCACGAAAGGTCCTTTTTTAATCGATCTACCCATCTTAATCCTCCTTCGCCGAAGATTTCCCGGGGGATTTGCCCCGGGACTTTTCCGTTCCAAACATTATTTATCGTTTCTTCTCTTTACAATGAACTTGTCGTTTAAGTTCTTTTTCTTTCTGGTCTTCAGGCCCAAAGCCGGTTTACCCCAGGGGGTAACAGGTCCCGGACGTCCAACGGGGGACTTACCTTCACCACCGCCGTGGGGGTGGTCGCAGGGGTTCATTACGGAACCTCTCACCGTCGGTCTCCAGCCCATGTGGCGTTTTCTGCCGGCCTTACCAATGGAAACGTTCTCGTGGTCTAAGTTGCCGACCTGGCCGATGGTTGCCATGCAGTTCATTGCAATCAGGCGAACTTCGCCGGAGGGAAGCCGAACCTGTGAATATTTATCTTCTTTTGCCATGAGCTGTGCGCTTGCGCCTGCTGTGCGGACAAGCTGACCGCCCTTGCCAGGACGCAGCTCAATGTTGTGAATCAGCGTACCAACGGGAATGTTTGCAATGTGCATTGCATTGCCCGGCTTAATGTCTGCGCCTTCAGGGTTGGTAACAATTTTTGTTCCGTCTGTTACGCCTAAGGGTGCTAAGATGTATCTTCTTTCGCCGTCTTCATACTCTACCAATGCGATATTGGCAGACCTATTAGGATCATATTCAACACCAATTACGGTAGCCGTTCCAATTTTGTTTCTTTTAAAATCAATTACTCTGTATTTTCTTCTGTTACCGCCGCCTCTGTGACGAACGGTAATTCTGCCATAGCTGTTCCTGCCGCCGGTCTTGTTCATGGGCTCAAGCAGAGAGCGTTCCGGTTCTGTCTTTGTAATTTCATCAAAGGTGGAAACCGTCATGAATCTTCTTGCCGGAGACGTAGGATTATATTTTTTTATCGGCATCTACGTTCACTCCTTAATACAAATAGTTAATTAAACCATGCTCTCAAAGAATTCAATGGTTTTGCTGTCCTCGGTGAGCTTTACGACAGCTTTTTTATAGGCAGCGCGTCTGCCTTCATTTCTGCCCATTCTCTTCATTTTGCCGTCCATGTTAATGGTGGTAACCTTTGAAACCTTCACGTCGAAAATTTCTTCAACAGCCTTTTTAATTTCAATTTTGTTGGCGTCGGTTGCCACTTTAAACGTATATTTCTTGTCTGCCAGCATATCCATGCTGTTTTCTGTAATGACGGGCTTTAAAATAATATCGTAAGAGCTTTTCATTACGCATACACCTCCCCTAATTTGTCGGCGGCGTCTTTTGCTAAAATAACTTTTTTATACTTTAACACTTCATACACGTTGAGCATTCCAACGTAAGACACGCAGACTCCGGGAATGTTCTTAGCCGAAAGATAAACCTTTTCGTCTTTGTCGGCAAGAACAATCAATGTTTTTTCAGAAACCTCCAGGTTTTTGAGCATATTCACGATTGCTTTTGTTTTAATTTCCTCAACCGCAATGCTGTCTAAAAGGAGCATTTCATTGTCCGCAAGCTTTGCAGAAAGCGCGCTGCGCATTGCAAGCTGCTTAATCTTTTTGTTCACGCTTGTTCTGTAGCTTCTCGGCTTCGGCGCAAAAACCACGCCGCCGCCTGTCCACTGCGGGCTTCTGATAGAACCCTGCCTTGCACGGCCTGTTCCCTTTTGGCGCCACGGCTTAATGCCGCCGCCGCGAACTTCCGCACGGGTTAAAGCGCTCTGTGTGCCCTGCCTCTGATTGCCGAGGTAGCTGACTACTACTGTATGCATAGCCGTTTTATTCGGTTCAATTCCGAACACCGCGTCGCTCAGCGCGCAGTTTCCGACTTCTTTACCTTCCATATTAAATAATTTCGCGTTAGGCATTTCACTTCCTCCTTTCGTATCCGTTCTTGTTATGCCTTAACAGAATCTTTGATGATAACCATGCCGCCTTTGGGGCCTGGGATTGCGCCTTTGATTGCTAAAACGTTCTTCTCTGCGTCAACCAAAACGACTTCAAGATTCTGAATTGTTACTTTTTCAACGCCCAGGTGACCGGCAAGCTTTTTGCCTTTCATAACACGGGACGGTGTAGAACATGCGCCCAGCGAGCCCGGGCCTCTGTGGTAACCGGAACCGTGGGTCATAGGACCTCTGTGCGCGCCCCAGCGTTTAATCGGGCCGGCATAACCTTTACCCTTTGTGATGCCGGTTACGTCAACCGCATCACCGGCAGCGAATACGTCCGCCTTAATTTCATCGCCGACATTCATTTCGGAGGAATTGTCGAGTTTGAGCTCGCGGAGATATTTCATATATCCCGTTCCTGCCTTTTTAAAATGTCCCTGCATTGCTTTCGGCGTATGCTTTTCTTTCTTTTCGCCGAAACCAACCTGAACAGCCTCATAACCGTCGCTGTCCACTGTTTTTTTCTGGATTACCCTGCACGGGCCTGCTTCAACAACGGTAACGGGAATTAAAACGCCGTTTTCGCCGAAAAGCTGCGTCATGCCGAGCTTTTTGCCTAAAATCGCTTTCTTCATAAAAGCACCTCCAATTTTTGGTTATTGGTTCGTCCAATTGCCAGACGAACATGACCCGCCGCGTCGCTGAAAAGAATGCGGCAGTGCCTTTTTTCAAGCCGCTTTGCAGCTTGCCCAAGCGTAAATTTGCGAAACGCTTAGTTCTTTATCTCAATGTCAACACCTGCGGGCAGCTCAATTCTCATGAGAGCGTCAACCGTTTTCGGTGTAGGCAGCAAGATTTCGATTAATCTTTTGTGAGTTCTCATCTCAAACTGTTCTCTCGAGTCCTTGTACTTGTGAACAGCACGGAGAATGGTTACGATTTCCTTCTTTGTGGGAAGGGGAATCGGGCCTGATACCTTTGCTCCGTTTCTTCTTGCTGTTTCCACAATTTTTTCTGCGGACTGGTCTAACAACACGTGGTCGTAAGATTTGAGTCTGATTCTCATTTTCTGGCTTGCCTGTGCCATTTGTGTTTCCTCCTTAAATCAAATTTTTGTCTGTGATGGAACGACGTTTTCTAAGACACCGAGCCGGGCGTTTAGCGCCCGCTCATAAATAATACCGAAAACCAAATCGGTCTCCGGGTCTTAAAAATGCTCAATCTGCACAAACGGACACACGCTCAGGGCACAACTGTCCCCAGCGCCTCTTTTGTAATAAGTAAGCCGTTTTGCGTATGACTGTCGCCCGGTTTCATGAATCGGACATTCTCCATGGAAAAACCCGCTTATTTGCGCGCGGCAACCTCCCACTTCCTCGTATGCCATGTCACAGCCCTTATATTATACTATAATTCTTAGCATTATTGCAAGTTTTTTCTCATAAAACCGAAAAAAATATATACCAAAATTTTTCATGTATTTCGCAAGTATATTTGTGCATATTTCACCACTGCCGCAGGCGCCTGTAAAAAACGCCCGAGACACACCTCAAATGGCGTAAAAAAAATTGAAACTCACCTTCTCCTATGATATAATAGTATCATTACATAAAAAAGGAACCCAACATGAAACAATTCACCATCACAAAAAACGACGCAGGTCAACGGCTGGACAAATATTTAATCAAAACCTTAAAAACCATGCCCAAAAGCCTGGTGTATAAATCCCTGCGGAAAAAGAAAGTGAAAATTAACGGCAAACGTATTACCGACGGCGGGCTTATGCTGTATGAGGGCGACGTTTTGGAGGCCTACATAAACGACGAGTTTTTTGAGCTGAAAGACAGCGAAAAAGAATTTCTGCTCCTCACCTCCGCCTCCTTAGACATTGTATATGAGGACGAAAACATTCTTTTGGCAAACAAACCCCAGGGCTTAAGCGTTCACGCTGACGAAACCGGCTCGCCGGACACGCTGATTAACCGCATTCAAAAATATTTGTACGACAAGGGCGAATATGACCCAGGGCAAGACCGCACCTTTGCCCCCGCCCTGGCCCACCGCATTGACCGCAACACACAGGGGCTTGTTTTAGCGGCAAAAAACGCCGAGGCCCTGCGGGTACTGTGCGAAAAAATAAAACAAAAGGAAATTAAAAAATATTACCTTTGCATTGTCTGCGGCCATCTTCCTGAACCAAGCGCAACCTTAAGGGCTTATCACAGGAAAGACGAAACCACAAAACAGGCCAAAATATTTGACCGCCCCGCTCCCGGCGCAAAAGAGATTATCACAAAATATAAAGTGGTGAAACGTTTCAAAAACCACGACCTGGCGGAGGTGCTGCTTGTCACAGGCCGCACCCACCAAATCCGCGCTCACATGGCCCATATCGGTCATCCCCTTTTCGGTGACGGCAAATATGGCCGGCCGGACAAAACCCTTTCACAAACCCGCCAGGCGCTCATTGCATATAAAATTCGGTTTGATTTTCAAACCGACGCAGGCGTTCTTTCCTATTTAAAGGGAATGGAGCTGAAAGTGAAAAACCCCGTGCTTTGTGAAGCTGACATAGAAAACCAACTGTAGGAGGATTTAAAATGGAAAAAAGAACATTTCAAAACTTAGACGTGGAAAGCTCGTTGTTGGGCTTTGGCTGCATGCGCTTTCCCTTAGACAAAAACGGCAAAATCGACGAGCCCCTGGCAGAACAAATGATGGATGACGCCATGGCCGCAGGCGTTACATACTACGACACGGCGGTGCCCTATCACGAGGGCAGCAGTGAGCCGTTTGTAGGCCGCGTTTTAGAAAAATATCCCAGGGAGTCTTACCTTTTGGCAACCAAGCTTCCCTGCTGGGACGTAAACGACAAATCCGACGTGCGCAGGCTGTTCGACATGCAGATGAAAAAACTGAACAAAGACTATTTCGACTTTTACCTGCTCCACGCTCTGGATTTGGGCCGTTTCCGCAAAATGCGGGACTTAGGCGTAATTGAAGAATGTGAAAAGCTGAAAGCCGAGGGAAAAATCCGCTTTTTGGGCTTTTCATTCCACGACAACTACGAGGCCTTTGAAGAAATGATTGCCTACAGGAAATGGGACTTCTGCCAATTGCAGATTAACTATATGGACCAAAACGACCAGGCGGGCCTTAAAGGGCTAAAGCTGGCAGAGAGCTTAGGCGTGCCCGTTATCGTGATGGAGCCTGTTAAAGGCGGCCAGCTCGCTGTTCTTCCTGACGATGTGAAGACCCCCTTTGAAAAACTTGACAGCACAAAATCCGCTTCCTCCTGGGCGCTCCGCTGGGTTGCCTCACAGCCCAACGTGAAAGTAATTTTAAGCGGCATGTCTACTCCTGCACAGGTGTCAGACAATTTAAACACCTTCACCAATTTTAAGCCCCTCACACAAGAGGAGTTTGCGGCGGTGGACGAGGTAATGCACAACTTAAAAGCCCGGGTGAAAAACGGCTGCACCGCCTGCCGCTACTGCATGCCCTGCCCCGCCGGGGTGGACATTCCCGGAAACTTTGCCCATTGGAACGGCTACGGCATGTATGAAAACCGGGAAACCGCCCTCCGCGGCTGGAAAAACAATATGCCAGAGGAAAAACAGGCCAAAAACTGCATTGGCTGCGGCAAGTGCGAAACCGTCTGTCCCCAGCAGCTGCACATCCGTGAAGACTTAAAACAGGTGCAGGCTACGTTTGACGGGCTGTTAAAGGAGTAAGCAATGAAACACATAAAAAAAATTGCAAGTTTTGAGGCCGACCACAGGTTTATCACCCCGGGGATTTATGTTTCCCGCACCGACGGTGACATCACCACCTACGACCTGCGCACCAGAAAGCCCAACTGCGGCGACTATATGGACAACCGCACAATGCATTCAGTTGAACATCTGTTTGCCACCTATGTACGGAACTCAGAAATTGCCGAAAACGTGGTCTATTTTGGCCCTATGGGCTGTCAAACTGGGTTTTATCTGCTGGTGAGAAACGCAGACAATAAAACGGTGCGCTGGGTGGTTTTGGAAATGCTGAAAAAAATTGCGGCCCACACAGGTGAAATGTTTGGAAACAGCGAAATTGAGTGCGGAAACTTTCGCAATCTTAGCGTGGAAGATGCACAGCGCGAATGTGCGCGCTTTTTAGAAGATTTAAAAAACGACCGGAATAATTTTGAATATCCAAAGGGGGACCAAAAATGATTGGCATTATCGGAGCAATGGGAGTTGAAATCCAGTCGCTTGTGCAAATGCTGGAAAACCGCGAAACCGTTACCGTGAGCGGAATTGAATATGCAAAAGGCACCATTCACAACAGAGAAGTTGTTCTGGCTGTGTGCGGCATCGGCAAAGTGTTTGCCGCCGTGTGCGCCCAAACCATGATTTTAAAATTTGCCCCCGACGTGATTATTAACACCGGCGTGGCCGGCACGCTCACCGAAAGCCTCACCATCGGCGACATTGCAGTTTCGGAAAACGTGGCCCAGCACGACATGGACACCACCGCCCTGGGCGACCCTGCCGGGTTCCTCTCTGGCATTAACATCATTAAAATCCCGGCGGACGGAAAAACCCGCCAGCTGTTGGTGGATTGCATCAAACAGCTGGGCGTAAACTACCGCACAGGAACAATTTGCTCCGGCGACCAATTTTTAGCCTCCCAAGAAGTGAAGGACAGAATTGTTAAAAACTTTGGCGCCATTGCCGGCGAAATGGAGGGCGGCGCCATTGGGCAGGTTTGCTTTATTAACAACGTTAAGTTCTGTGTTTTGCGAGCCATTTCCGACCGGGCAGACGGTTCCGGCGCAGAAAACTATTTTGAATTTTTAGAACAGGCCGCCCAAACCGCGGTGAACGTGATTGACAGATTTATAAAAATGAGCGGGGAATAAATCCCCGCTCATTTTCTTTTTCCGCGCGCTCTGCAAAAACGGCTCTTGCATATGCCCCTTTTGCATTGCCTTGTTATTTAAATTGAGAGAAGCCGCTGGCCAATCCGGTACAGAAAGCCCATAAATTCTGCCGCGGCGGTGGCGGGAACGTGTCCGTAAACCAACTCAAAGCTGAAAACCTCCGGCAGTCCGCCAAGCTTTAATGCGTTCACGCAAGATACCCAGTCGATTTTTCCAAGATAAGGCACCAGATGTAAATCGGCATTCAAATAGTTGTCGTGCACATGGGTACAGCGGATTTTATTCTCCATTTTTTCAATGGCTTCGCTTTGTTTTTCCTGGTAAGACACTGCTCCGTGGCCAAAATCCCAGCAACAGCAAACGGCGTCGCAGTGAAATTTTTCAATCAGCGCATTTAAATCCTCTGTTTTTGAGCAGTTTCTGGGAACGTCCGAATCTTCAAACAGATTTTCAAAGGCAATGCCAACGCCGTGCTTTTCCGCCCGTTCCACCACAGGCGCAAAATATTCATAGTTAAACCGCAGCGCAGCTTCCGGCGAATAAACAAGGCGATCAAAGTCAAATTCATCACCATGCACAACCAAATAGCTTGCGCTTAGCTCAATTGCGGCGCTGAGGCTTTCATCTACCAATTTTTTATGGTTTTCCGAGCTGCCATATTGGTGATATCGGTTAAAGGGTGCGTGGCACTGATAAACAGACAGGCCGTTTCGTTCAAAACAGCTTTGTGTCTGCTCTAAATCCCCCCGCCAGTTTTGGGTTACATCGGGCGTGTAGTCTAAAAGATGAAAGCCTGCTTCTTTCACCGTTTTTGCAGCCTGGGGTATTCCAATGTCCTTTGATAAATATTCTAAATTAAAACATAGTTCCATGTGCCCCACTCCTTTTCAAAAGTTTTTCTTAATTGTATTACAGCGGGGTGTAAATTGCAACACAAATTTCGTAGAAATTTTTATTTACAAACCCAATTTTTTTTGATATACTGTCCCCAAAAGGGAGGGAGAGAAGAAATTGAACAAAATTTTAGTGGTAGGCTCTGTTAACATTGATTTGGTGATAAAAACGGAACGAATTCCAAGCCTGGGCGAAACCGTGTCGGGCAGCGGGTTTTCCACCATCTGCGGCGGCAAGGGTGCAAATCAGGCGGTCGCCATTGCCAAAAGCGGCGGCGACGTTACCATGCTGGCCTGCGTGGGGGATGATGTTTACGGCAAAATGGCAATTTCTAACTTAAACCAGGCCGGCGTGTGTCCGGCTGTGAAGGTGTGCGATAACGCCCCCACCGGCGTGGCGGTAATAACGGTTTGCGGCGGCGACAACCACATTATTTTAGACGCCGGGGCCAACGGTTTGGTCACAAAAGAAATGATTGCGGCAAACGAGGCGCTGTTTCAAGCGGCAGACATTGTGGTGCTTCAGCTGGAAATTCCCATGGAAGCTGTGGAAACGGCGGCGCGCCTGGCAAAAAAGCACGGATGCACGGTGGTTTTAAACCCTGCGCCGTTTCAGCACTTGTCCCGTGAGCTTATTTTAAATGTGGACCTTTTTGTCCCCAACGAATTTGAAGCGTCACAGGTGGTTGGGTTCGAAATCAGCGGAAAAGAGCAAGTGAAAAAAGCAATTTGCGCACTGGAGGAAATGGGCATAAAACAGCCCGTTATTACCCTGGGGGCCCAGGGCTCTGCGTTTCGGTATGGCGGCGAGGTTGTTTTTCAGCCAGCATTCCGCGTAACTGCGGTAGACACCACCGCCGCAGGCGACACATTTATCGGCGGGATTTGTGCTTGTCTTTGCCGCGGATTAACCTTAAAAGAAAGCGTTCGCTATGCGTCCGCCGCATCGGCCATCGCGGTGAGCAGGTTTGGTGCAAGCGTGTCTGTTCCTAGTAAAGAGGAGGTCTTGGCATTTCTTTCATTATCAAATTGTGAATAATTTAACAATTTTTATAAAAAGGGTTGAAATTGTAAAAGATGAATGATATAATATGTTTGAAATCGTTAAAAAAATAACAATCAAACATATTTTATTATTAAAGGAGGCCATCATTATGGCAAGATTTACGTTACCAAGAGACCTGTTTTATGGAAAGGGTTCGCTTTCCGAACTCAAAAACCTTGTTGGAAAGAAAGCCATTGTTGTAACCGGCGGCGGTTCTATGCGCCGCAGCGGCTTTCTGCAAAAAACCGAGGACTATTTAAAGGAAGCGGGCATGGAGGTTACCCTGTTTGAAGGCGTTGAGCCAGATCCGTCTGTTGAAACGGTTATGAAGGGCGCGAAAGCGATGACGGATTTTGAGCCGGATTGGATTGTATCCATCGGCGGCGGCTCCCCCATTGACGCGGCAAAGGCAATGTGGGCGTTTTATGAATATCCCGACACCACGTTTGAAGCGCTGTGCACACCGTTTAACTTCCCGAAACTGCGCACAAAGGCAAAATTCTGCGCAATTCCTTCAACCTCCGGCACGGCAACCGAGGTTACGGCGTTCTCTGTTATCACAGACTATGCAAAGGGCATTAAATATCCCCTGGCAGATTTTGAAATTACCCCCGACGTTGCAATTGTAGATCCCGATTTGGTTGAAACTCTGCCGTCGAAACAGGTGGCATATACGGGAATGGACGCGCTGACACACGCCATTGAAGCGTTTGTTTCCACGCTGAACTCCCCCTTCACCGACCCGCTGGCTATAAAAGCCATTGAAATGGTGTTCGACTATCTGCCGGAATCCTACCGCGGCGACATGCACGCAAGGGAAGAAATGCACTATGCGCAGTGTTTGGCAGGCCAGGCATTTTCAAACGCGCTTTTGGGCATTGTCCATTCCATGGCCCACAAGACAGGCGCGGCGTTCTCAACCGGCCACATTCCCCACGGGTGCGCAAACGCTATGTATCTGCCCTATGTTATCAAATATAACGCAAAAGACCCTGTTGCAAGCAGCCGCTATGCGGAAATTGCAAAACGGGTTGGCCTTTCCGGTCTTTCTGAAAAGTCGTTAATCAATGCATTAATTGAAAAGATTGAGTGCTTTAACAAGACTCTGGGAATTCCGAAAACCATGAAGGATTTCGGTGTGGAAGAGGCCGAATTTAAAGCCAAACTGAAAGACATTGCGGCTAACGCTGTGGGCGATGCCTGCACAGGTTCGAACCCAAGGCAAATTACGCCGGAGCAGATGGAACAGTTATTTACCTGCATTTATTACGGCACAGAAGTTGATTTTTAATTCCTGCAAAATAAAAGAAAACGGAACGCAGTTTGCGTTCCGTTTTCTTTTATTTGTTTAGCTTTCGATATTCTGTGGGCGTTATATTTTCTAAAAGCTTAAACAGCTTTGTAAAATAGCTCTGGTCGCAAAATCCGCTTTGCTCTGAAATGTCCCCTAAGGAAAATTCTGTTTCAAGCAGCAGTTTTTTTGCTTTGGAAAGCCGCAGCTCCTGACGATAGCGATAAACCGAGGTGCCTGTTTTCTCCTTAAACAGGTGGCACAAATAAAACTTGGAGGCTGATAGGCGTTCCGCCATATCGTCCAGCGTAAAATCCTGCGTCAGGTTTTCACTGATATAGTCCATCATTCTGCCAAACACCGCGCCGGCCCCATCGCTTACCGTTTTGTTCGCCGAAAGAATGGAAACTACCCTTTCAACCAACGCAAGGCTTGCACCACCCACTAAAAGCTCTGAAATGGCACCGTCTAAGGCGCGGCGGTCAATTTGGTGCATTTGGCTGCACGAAACGCCAAAGCGACTAAATATTTTCTCTAATGCGTCCTGTGGTTCGGCAGTGTTTACAAGCAGTTTTATATATTCTTCGTCGGAATACAGCGCAAGCTCGCCATAAGGGTTTTTGTCCTCCCCGCGATATTCTCCCAGCCTGCTTACGGTGCTACGTTTTATATTTTCCCCGCGCCCGGCCTTAATGTCGTCTTCTGTGAATTTGCACAGCAAAATTTCCCGTGCGTCCTTTAACGCTTCGGCCATGGACTTTTTAAAACAGCCCCGCTCCCGGTCGTAGATAACATAAATGTTTCCGTCGCCGTCCTCCGTTACGTCGGGATATGACACATC
This sequence comes from Congzhengia sp., assembly GCF_037235575.1. Taxonomy (NCBI): domain Bacteria; kingdom Bacillati; phylum Bacillota; class Clostridia; order Eubacteriales; family Oscillospiraceae; genus Congzhengia; species Congzhengia sp. The sequence continues at coordinate 15,430 of NZ_JAXUNN010000022.1, forward strand.
GTTCCGCCCGTCAAGCAGTAGGCTCCATTTCCACGTTGCTCCGTCGTCGTCTGAAAGAAGCGCGGTTAAATTGTTCCTGCCGGTAAAATTCACATGGTTTATGAGCAGAACGCTGCCCGACCGCAGTCTTCTGATATGAAACCGTGAGCAGGGGCCACCCAACTTGCTGTCGAAAGCCGTGGTCCAGGTTTTCCCACGGTCATAAGACACACTTTCCCCAATGCCGTAGGTGGTGCGGACATACATGTGAACCGTGCCGTCCTGCTTTTCCAGCAGCATGTGCTCGTCAAAGCTGCGGGAGGGGACAATGGCGCCGCCAATGCGAGAAATGGTTTTACCCCGGTCTGCCGATTTTAATACCGCAGAACCGCCAACAGTGCTTTCGCCGAACACATCTTGCTGACCGGGGAAGCCGTAGAGTCTCCCATCCCAAAAGGCACTGGGGAAAAGCCACTCGCCGGAAGTGAGCACAATGGGCTTGTTTAACATCACCTCGCCGCTGAGGCAAAACTCGTCTGACCAAACTAAGGGTTCTGCGTCCGGATTGTCACAAATCACGGCTTTCACACATCTTGCGGGGTGCTCCGCCCAAATAAACCACAGCCTGCCGTTTGGGTCTATCCACAAACAGGGGTCGTAACACCGGCCATGTTCGCCGATATACGCCACGGCCACCGGGTCGGCCCACGTTTTGCCGTCATCTGCGCTTACCAAAAGCGCGCAGTAGTTTCCCACGGTTTCTTTGGTGTTACCGGAATAAAGTGCGGCAAACAGCTTTCCTCCCCTTGTTTTTTCAATTGCCGGAATCCCCTGCCAAAGCCGGGTTTCGGGCGCAAACTTTTTTAACTGTTCATTCTTTGTTATCAGCATAACAATCACCTCGTGATAACCATATCACAAATGACGCAAAACGGGTTATAACCCGATTGCGAATTATTTCTGCTTGTGAAAAATATAAATCCAGCTTTCAAAATCTTTGCTGTGGCGAAAGGCAAGCCCCACATCTTCCAGCACCGCGCCGGAAAACACCTCGCCCGTTTCCTCGCAGGCGTATTCGCTTGCCCGGTCTAACCCGCTCATTTTCACAAAGTGGGGCGCGCCGTTTATTTTTCCCAGCGTGCAGCAATGGAACAGCACTGCCGTGTTTTTATCCTCTGACAAAAACTCCACAGAGGAACAGTCGGTTTCAAAGGGAGAATCTAAACGATACATGTCGCCAAAGTGCACAACAGACTCAATTTTTTTTGAAAGTGCAATCTGCTCTTTCATTTCGGCAATGGTTTCATCTGTTGCTTTGGACAAATCAAACTCATAGCCAAACTGCCCTGTCATAGCCACGTGTCCCCGGGTTTTCATGGGCACAAAACGGTGCAGGCTGTGGTGGGGGTAGGCCGAAACATGGGCCCCCTGCATGACGGCGGGCATCACCAGGCTTGTTCCATACTGAATTTTTAAACGCGCAATGGCGTCGGAGTTGTCGCTGGTCCAATACTGGTCGAAATAATACATCTGTCCCGGATCAAACCGTCCGCCGCCGCTGGCGCACCCCTCAAACAGCACGTTGGGAAACGCGGTGGTAATGGTTTCTAAAATCTCATAAAGCCCTAAAATATACCGGTGCGCCACCTCGCTTTGCCGCTCGGGCGGAAGCATGGCCGAGCCGATGTCGGTAAAGTTGCGGTTATAGTCCCATTTGATGTAGGAGATGGGGTTATTTTTCAAAATATCGGTTAAAAATCCAATAATAAAGTCCCGCACGTCCTGCCGCGTCAGGTCTAAAATCAATTGCTGCCGGCCCAAATTCCGTTCCCGGCCTTCAGCATGAATGCACCAGTCGGGGTGCATTTCATAAAGCTTGCTTTTGGGCGAAATCATCTCCGGTTCGAACCAGAGACCGAACTTCAGCCCCAGCCCCTCAATTTTTTCTGCCAAACCGCCAATGCCGTTTGGCAGCTTTTCTTGGTTGGGGAACCAGTCCCCCAGCGAGGTAGTGTCGTCGTTGCGGTTGCCGAACCAGCCGTCGTCCAGCACCATCAGCTCCACGCCTGCCTCTTTAGCTTTTTGCGCAATGGCAATAATTTTGTCTTCATTAAACTGAAACGTTGTGGCCTCCCAGTTGTTTGCCAAAACAGGGCGGTTTTTGTCCCGGAACGTGCCCCGGGCAAGCCTGGTGCGGTAGAGCCGGTGATAGGTGCGGGACATTCCGCCAAACCCTTTGCCGGAATAAACCATAACGGCCTCCGGCGCGGTAAAGGTTTCGCCGGGATTTAAGCGCCAGTTAAAGTCGAAGGGATTCATGCCGATAAACGCACGGGAGATATGAAACTCATTTACCTCTGTTCCGGCAACAAAGTTTCCGCTGTAAACCAGGCTGAAGCCGAAAACCTCGCCTGAATTTTCGCGGGCGCCTTTTTCCGCCAGCGCCAGAAACGGGCTGTGCATATGGCCCGACGAACCGCGCTTGCTGTCCACCGACTGGATGCCGAAGGCAAGCGGCCGGCGGGTAATGTTGCACTCGTCTGTCCATGTTCCGCCCAGAGTAACCAGGTCGAAATCAGCGCTTAAAAAGTCCACGCTGGCGCTCATAACAGAGGTGATGTCCACTGTCTGTTCGCCGTTGTTTTCCACGCGCACACTGCGGCAGATAGCATCTGTTTCCTCATAGGCTGTGTAGCTTAAAATGATGTTTAGCCCGGTAAGCTCGTCCGTCAGGGTTAGTTCTAATGTCTGGGCCTCTGCGTCGCTTTCCGTGTAGGTAGACGGCAGGCCGCACAGCCGGGGCTTTCCGTCCATAATTCTGTGGCCGGCATACACGGCGTTTGTAATTCTTGAACCGTTTTCATACCGCGCTGAAAACGCCGGGGTTTTCAGGTCGGTATTCCCGTAAAAGGGATACTCCTGCGGCATAAGCTCCAGCCGAAAATCGTCTTCTTTTCCAATAAATTCCGGACTTTTGGCGTAAACCGAAGGCCTGTCCCCCAGTTTGTTTAAAAAGACGGCAAGGCCCTGAGTGTTTTCCAGCCGCTTGCCGTAGTAGAGGTGAACGGGATATTTCCCATGGGCAATGCAGAATATGTAGGATGAATGTTTTGTTTTTAAGTGAAACAGTTTTTCTGTTTCATTCCATAAAATCGGCAAAAGACTCCCTCCAAACTGAAAAATAATTGAGTGAAAAATTATTATAACACAGGGGGTATTCTAAGTCAAGAAACCGGCAAAAATTTATAAAACCCATTGCATGTTGGCATTTTTTGTTATATAATAGATTCCATAATAATGATAAAAGGAAGGGATTGTATGCAGTTTCAGAAACTGTCCGATTTATTAGATTCGTTTTTAGAAATTGGAATTCCGGGCGTGGACTGTGTCGTTTATCAAGACCACGAGGAAGCGTTCCGCCACCGGGCAGGATATTCCGATTTGGAGCGGAAGCTTCCCATTACGGGAAAGGAAACCTATTTTTTGTTTTCCTGCTCAAAGGTGGTTACCTGCGCCGCGGCGCTCACGCTTTTAGAGCGCGGCAAGTTTTTGCTGACAGACCCGCTTGCGGCCTATATTCCGGAATTTTCTGAAATGGTTTTAACCAACGGAGAAAAAGCAAAAACCGAAATTAAAATCCGCGACCTGTTCACCATGTCGGCAGGCTTTACCTATGACATTGCGTCTCCCTCCATTACCCAGGTCATCCGTGAAAAAAATGGCCGTGCAACAACCCTCGACGTTGTCCGCGCCATTGCAAAGGAGCCGCTGTCCTTCGAGCCGGGCACTCACTGGCAATACAGCCTATGCCACGACGTGCTGGCAGGTCTGGTGGAGGTGGTTTCCGGCAAACGGTTCGGTGAGTATGTAACAGAAACTATTTTTGAACCCCTGGGGATGACGAAAACGTCGTTTGGCGTTTCCGATAAAAATAAGGAGCAGTTAGCGCCCCTCTATCGGTTTAACGACGAAACCAACCGGCCGGAGCTGCAAAAAAGAGACTGCAGCTATATTTTAACGCCGGAATATGAAAGCGGCGGCGCAGGAATGGTTTCCTGCACGGATGATTATATTTTATTTGCCGACGCATTGGCAAACGGCGGCGTTGGCAAAAACGGCAGCAGAATTTTGTCGCCGGCCACGGTTGATTTAATGCGGACGAACTGTTTAGAGGGCGCCGCTTTAACAGATTTAAACTGGATTCAGCACACAGGCTATGGTTATGGCCTAGGCGTGCGCACCATGATCGACCGGGCTAAGGGCGGCGCAATTGGCCCCGTTGGAGAATTTGGCTGGGGCGGCGCAGCAGGATCTTATGTTTTAATCGACCCAAGCAGCCGCACGGCGCTGTTTTATTGCCAGCACATGCTGAACAACAAAGAGCCCTACACTCACCCGAGACTTCGGAACGTATTGTATGCATGTGTGGATTAGCAAAATATATGAAACAACAATTCATGTAATTTGCTTTTTTGTGCTTAATATGGAAAAATGACATATTTTATGCTATAATATTTTTAAACTTCCGGAGGTTACAAATTAAATGACATTTACCTTTAAACACACAAAATTTGCCTGCTACTGCGGCTATATCGTCAGTGCGGTTATCAATAACTTTACGCCACTTTTGTTTATCATTTTCCAAACAGATTTTGGCATAACAATGGGACAGCTCAGCTTTTTAATTACCTTAAATTTCGGCGTACAGATGACGGTGGACTTTTTAGGCGCTCATTTTGCAGACAAAATCGGCTACAAAATTTCTGTGGTGGCGGCAAACATTTTCTCTGCCGCCGGGCTGATTTTAATGGGTACGCTTCCCTTCTTAATGAACCCGTTTGCCGGGCTGGTAATTGCGGTCGTGACCTATGCCGTGGGCAGCGGCCTGTTAGAGGTGTTGGTAAGCCCCATTGTAGAGGCGCTCCCCACAGACGGAAAAGCCGCGTCCATGAGCTTATTGCACTCGTTCTACTGCTGGGGACACGTGGCGGTGGTGCTGCTCACCACGCTTTACTTCAGCATTTTCGGCACAAAAAACTGGACTGTTATATGCGTTATTTGGGCTATTCTACCCATTTTCACCGCCCTGCTTTACTCCCAGGTGCCAATTAACTCATTTACCAATGAAGAAAACAAAATCCCCATCAGAAAGCTGTTTGGAATAAAAATCTTTTGGGTGTTTTTAATTTTAATGCTGTGCTCCGGCGCGGCAGAACAGGGAATGGCGCAATGGGCGTCGCTGTTTGCAGAGTCTGCCCTGGGTGTGTCGAAAACCGTAGGCGATTTGTTCGGGCCGTGTATGTTTGCAATCACAATGGGAATTTCCAGGGTGGTTTACGGAAAAGCGGCGGCAAAGTTAAACCTTGCAAATTACATTTTAACCTGTGCCGGGTTGTGCATTGCGAGCTACCTGTTGGTTTCCCTCTCGCCAAACAGCGTTCTGTCGCTGATTGGGTGTGCGCTCTGCGGCTTTTCCGTGGGCGTAATGTGGCCGGGAGTTTTGTCCTTAGCGGCTGGGCGGTGCCCTCAGGGAGGCACGGCGCTGTTTGCGCTTTTGGCCCTTGCAGGCGACGTTGGCTGCTTTACAGGCCCCAACACAGCGGCGGCAATTTCTGAAAAATTTACCATTGGGGGTTCTGCTTTAAAAGCCGGCCTTTTAGGCTGTGTGATTTTCCCCGTAATTATGATTTTGTGTACCTTCGTGTTAAAAGTGATGAAAGACAGGAAAGAAAAAAACCATGAATAAATTTTTTTCTCACCTAAAAACCATTTTAAAGCACCGACACACGGTAATTGTCCACTGCTATAAAGCAGGAATCCTTTGGCGGGGGCTTCTGCACGATTTGTCCAAGTTTTCGTGGACGGAATTTTCGGCAGGGGTGAAATACTATCAAGGCACCCGCAGCCCAAACGAAGGCGAGCGGGAGCAAAAGGGCTATTCTGCCGCCTGGATGCACCACAAGGGCAGAAACCGCCACCACTTTGAATATTGGACGGACTACAACCCCGAAACCAAAAAGGTTGGACCTGTGAAAATGCCCGTTGTGTTTGTAAAAGAGATGTTCTGCGACCGGGTGGCGGCAAGCAAGGTGTATCAGGGCAAAAATTATCAAAACGCACAGCCCTTAGAATATTTTCAGCGAGGAAAGGCAAGAAGGGCCATTCATCCCGAAACATCAGACCTTTTGGAAAGCTGGCTGGTTATGCTCAAAGACCAGGGAGAAGAAAAAACTTTTGCTTATATTAAGAAAATAAAAAAAGGCATTGAACGTTGATAAGCTGAAAAGGCTGAAACAAATAGAGGTACCAAAACGATGGAATTAAAACAAAATTATTACGGCAGCTTGTGCACCGAAATGTATGAAATTTTACATAAAAAGGCGCCGCAGGACGAACTGGAATTTTATCTGTCCTATGCAAAACAAGGAGAAAAAATTTTAGAACCTTTGTGCGGAAGCGGACGTTTTCTTATCCCCTTTATGGAAAGGGGCCTTCATATCAGCGGAATAGATTTGTCGGGTGAAATGCTGGAAAAACTAAAACATAAGGCATCAGATGCACAAGTTATTCAGGCAGATATTACAGACTATGCCTGCGAGGAAAAATTTCATTATATTTTTATTTCCTCCGGCTCAGTTTCATTGTTCACAGACATAGGCTTGTGTAAAACTATTTTAAACAAATTGAAAAAATTGCTGCTGCCTGGGGGTAAATTGGTTTTTGCAGTCGATACAGTTGCCGATCGGTGTCCAGATGACAGCGAATACAATGTATCAGTTTCTGTAAAGACCAAAGAGGGATTTGATTTAATCTTAAAAAGTAAAAATTATTATAACGAAAAAAGTCAAACACAGTTTTCCCCAAGCATCTATGAACTATATAATGGAACAGAACTGATACAAAGTGAGCCTATGGATTTTCAAACACATCTTTATCAGTTCGGAGAAATGGAACAATATTTGATGGAAATCGGATTTACAACAATTAAAACGTATTCCTCTTTTTCCAAAGACATTGCCATTGACAATAACTGTGATATGTTTTTATTTGAATGCAGCTATTAAAAAAATTTTAATTTATAAAAGGGTTTCAGATTCAATCCCGTCTATAAAACCAATAAAATACAGAATGAAAGGAAGACAAAAATGAAAAATTTAAAAATCTCGGTATTCACACGAACGGCGCTTTTAACAGCAGTGATTTTCGTCCTGTCCTTTACGCCCATTGGATATTTAAAGGTGGGGCCCTTTGATATTACGTTTCTAACCATTCCGGTTATCATCGGCGCTATTACAACCGGGCCTTCAGTGGGTGCGTTTTTAGGTGCCATATTCGGCCTTACCAGTTTTATGCAGGCGGTTGGCGGTGCAAGCCCGTTAGGAAGCGTGTTATTTTCCATTAACCCGTTCTTCTCTGCCATTTTGTGCTTTATTCCCAGAATTTTAATGGGCTGGCTCTGCGGCCTGTTATACCGGGGCTTAAACCGCAAAGGAAATGACAGCGTAGTTTCCGTGTGCATTGCCAGCATTTCCGGTGCACTGATGAATACACTGTTTTTCATGTCTGCGTTTCTGCTATTCTTTGGAAACACAGAATATGTTTTGAACATGCGCGGCGGCGTAAACGTGTTTGCCTTTTTAACCGCAATGGTGGGCGTGAACGGCGTGGTGGAGGCAGTTTCCTGCGCGGTAATCGGCACGGCAATCAGCAAACCGCTGTTGAAAGTCCTGAAAAAAGGGAATGAAGCATGAAAGAAATCAGCATCTTAGAAATTGAAAATATAAAGATTGGAAACGCCGAAAATCAGGAGGCAAAAACGGGCGTTACGGCCATTCTCTGTGAAACCTGCGCCCCCTGCGGCGTGGATATTCGCGGCGGCGGCCCCGCCTCCAGGGAAACGCCTCTTTTGTCGCCCTTAGCGGCGTCAACCGGCGTGCACGCAGTTTTGCTGTGCGGCGGCAGCGCCTTTGGGCTTGATGCGGCAGGCGGCGCAATGCGCTATTTAGAAGAAAAAGGCATTGGGTTTGACACAGGTATTACAAAGGTGCCGCTGGTTTGCGCCTCTTCCATTTTTGATTTGGGTCTGGGCGACAAAAACGTGCGGCCCGATTTTAACATGGGCTATCGGGCTTGCGTAAATGCAGAAGCGGGAAACTATCAAAACGGCAGCTTCGGTGCTGGCTGCGGCGCAACAGTTGGAAAGTTTTTGGGCCCGGAATTTGCTTTAAAATCGGGCATTGGCTCTTTTGCCGTTCAGCTTGGTACACTGAAGGTGGGGGCAATTGCTTGCGTAAATGCCTTAGGCGATATTTATCAGGGCGGCAAAATTGTTGCCGGACTGCTGTCTGAGGACAAAAAGGGATTTCGCAGCACCTGTGACGAAATGCTGAAATCTATCCAACGGGTAGACAACCCCTTTGTGGGAAACACCACCATTGGTGTGGTTGTTACCAACGGAAAATTCTCAAAATCTGAAATGAACAAAATTGCGCAGATGGCTCACAACGGCCTGGTGCGATGCATTTCTCCCGTTAACACCTCGGCGGACGGGGACAGCATTTATGCCATGTCGGTCGGAGATGTGAATGCAGACGTGAATGTAACAGGCACCATTGCGGCGGAGGTTGTGGAACAAGCAATTATAAACGCGGTAATGAGCGCAGCCCCCGGCAGCGGACTGCCCTGTGCAAAAGATATTTGTGCATAAAGCAAAAACCCCTTCCCGGCAAAGCTTTGCCGGGAAGGGGTTTTTTAAAGAGGGTATTTTATGGTTAATATAGGGGTATATCGTGGGATTAATTAGTCCTCAATGGTGATTTCAAACGCCACTGTTTGAGGGGGAATGCTTCTGGTCATCATGGGGCTGTGTTTTGCAGAAATTTTCATGCCCACTTCTAAATCGTCCAGTTTATAAATTCTCTTGTCGTTGCCTTTTTTAATAACGGTTTCGTCTGTTACGATTAAAGCTACGCCCATGTCGTCTTCATCTTCTTTGATAACAACTTTGCCGTCTTCTGTAATTTCAATGATTTTGCCTTCTGCCTCAATGGCTTCAAGCTCGTCTCCTTCTTCAACGTCTGCATCAGCCTTGATGTTGATTGTGAATGCAGCCGTCTGGGGGGGAATGCTCATGGTCATTGCCTCTGAGTGGGTTCCGGAAATTTCCATACCGACTTTTAAGTCTTCTAATTTATAAACTCTTTTGTCGTTGCCCTTTGTAATCACGGTGTCGTCTGAAACAACCAGACGCATTGCATCTTCGTCTTCAAACGCTTTGCCAATGGTTACAAGGTTTTCGCTGATTTCTGTAATTTCGCCGTCAAACGTAAACTCTTCTTTCTGTTCGTCTTCCGGTTCCATTTCCTGGTTTTCAATCATAATTTTCACTGCTGTGGTTTGAGGGGGCAGACTTGCGGTCATAGCCGGGCTATATTCAATGCCCAAAACCATTTCAGCCTTAATGTCCTCTGCTTTTGCTTCTTTGCCGCCGGCAGTGATTACGGTGTCTTCACCAATGTGAACCACAACGGTTCCCAGATAGCCGTCCTCAACAACCAGCGAGCCGCCCTCAGTAACTTCGGTTACGGTCACAATGCTGGGGTTTACGATTTTATAGGTGCCATCTTCGTTTTCCTCATAATATCCGCCGATGATTTCGTCAACGAAGCTTAGCGGAACAAAGGTTGAATCGCCAACCAGAGTGGGTGCTGCGCCCAGGGGCTGGGGAGCACGGCGGGAGAATGCATATTCGTCTTTGTCGATGGACATCGTTATGTACTGTGCGCCCTTCAACACGTCGATGGATCTGCTTTCACCCTTCCAGGTTACGGTATATCCTAAGCCTTCCGCCACACTGCGCAGCGGAATCATTTTAACGCCGTTTACTTCTTTTACCGATACAGAGGGAAGTGTTGCACCATTCATTACGCTCGGCGCATCCTCCGCTTCACTGTCAGCCGACAATGTCATAATCGGATTGGTGGGATCAATCACCTTATCCGGGTCATATTCCGCATAAGCCATGCTGCCGGAAAGTACGCAAATCACTGCGGCGATTGCCAATATTCTTTTTTTGTTGTTCATAATCGTTCCTCCTTGTTTTTGGACTTTTATGTATATTTATATTTGTCCGTTTTAAGCTGCTTGTTTTTCAGCTTCTACTTACTTAGACATTTTCTTAACAAAAAAGTTCCCTAAAATCGAAATATTTTTTTAAAAAGCTTGATTTGCGCAAATTAAGGGATATTTAATAAATTTTATTCTGTGTATTGACTTTATTTTGCGGTTGTGATAAGATACCATTGAATTTTAAAAGGAAGGCGGCGGAAAAATGAAAATTGGAATATGTACGGGGGCAAAACAAATTGCCCAGCTCAAAACAGGCATGGCAGACTATGCAGAGCTCAACCTCTCCCATGTGTATGAAATGACAGACGGCGAATTGAAAGATACAGCAATGGTGCTGGCGGCCTGCGGCGTGCCCGCCGAGGCGGCAAACGGCTTTTTCCCTGCGGAGGTAAAGCTGTGCGGCCGGTTGTTTGACAAAAAACGGGTTCGTGAATATTGCAAAAGGGCGCTATATAACGGTGCGCAGCTTGGAATTCACACCTGTGTGCTGGGCAGCGGAAAGGCAAGATACATTGAAGAAGGAGAACAAAAAGAAAACTGCATGAAACAGCTTGAGGAAGCAATCTGCATTGCCGGCGACGCGGCGAACGAATTTGGTACAACCATTGTGTTAGAGCCGCTGAACAAAAAAGAAACCAATGTATTAAACACCGTTGCAGAAGGAGCGGCGCTGTGCAGAAAGCTACACCACCCCAACGTAATGCTGCTGGCGGATATCTACCACGTAGCGCTGGAAAACGAGTCCTTGGACGAAATTTCTAAAAATGGGGACATTTTAAGGCACGTTCACATTGCGCGGCCTGAAGGCAGGCTGTATCCTATGGAACACGACGGGTTTGACTACCGCACGGTGAAAAATGCCCTTGACAAAGCGGGCTACGATCTGCGCATCAGCGTTGAGGGGGCAAGCCCCGGCGACTTTGTAAAGAGTGCGGAAGAAAGCCTGCAATTTTTAAAATCTGTTTTCTGTTAGTCTCAAACGGCCGCCATAACTTTAAAGCGGCCGTTTTTTGCCGCATATTTTTTTCGGAAAGATATTGACTTTTTGTTGAAACTATGTTAAAATAATTTTTGTTGTCAAATAAGAAATAAATATGCGGATATGGCGGAATTGGCAGACGCGCAGGCTTCAGGTGCCTGTGATAGCAATATCGTGCAGGTTCAAGTCCTGTTATCCGCACCACCATCTGTACAGTACATGAAGTGCTGTACTTTTTCTTTTCCCTAAATATAGCAGACCGGCTTATGATAGATAAGACGTAACGGCTCCCTTCCCTTATTGCAGAAACGAAAAGAGGAATAAAAATGACAGAGTTAACGGTATTAAAAAAACTTCCCTTCTGGGAACAGCTCTCAAAGGACGAAAAAGAACTTGTACAAGCATCTTCATCGGTGCGGCATTACTCAAAAAATCAAATCATTCATAACTGCGAAACAGATTGTCTTGGCTTAACAATGGTATTAAGCGGCGAACTGCGCACCTGTATCCTTTCTGAAGAAGGTCGGGAAATTACGCTGTACCGGCTTCAACAAGAAGAACTCTGCGTACTGACAGCCTCTTGCGCAGTCAATCAAATTACATTTGATACGCAGATGTCAGCATCAAAAGATTGCGATTTGCTGGTAATCAATACCGCAGCGTTCGAAAGGCTTACAAGGCAGAATATTTATGTACGTTGTTTTATGTATGAATTGCTTACGGAACGTTTTTCCTCTGTAATGTGGACAATGCAAATGATTTTATTCAAAGGCTATGACCGCAGACTGGCGTCTTTTTTACTAGATGAATATAAACGCACCGGTCTGCGGAACATAAAAATGACTCATGAACAGATTGCGCTGCATACCAATTCGGCACGCGAGGTAGTAGCAAGAATGCTTAAGCGATTTGCATCTGATGGATTGGTTGCGTATAAGCGGGGTTGCATTACGCTAAAAGATATTGATGCACTTCGCCAATTGAATTAAATGGCAGGTTACACGGAATTAAAAAGTTTCGTGTAATTTTTTTGTCAAAATGAGACTTAGTCACTTTTCCATCTAGACTTTAATGATATAATAAAATAAAATTTATTATAAATCTAAAAATTAAAGGAGGATAAGAAATGAGCCTATTTCATTTATCGAAACCCATGAATATGAATGACGGCGTAAAGAAAATGAAAAATACGCCGGGCGCTGTTCTATTAGACGTACGCACACCAGAAGAATATAAACAGGTTCATATTCCAGGCAGTATGAACATTCCATTGAATCAGTTAGAAACGGTAAATCAAAAAATAACAGACAAAAACACTCCGATTTTTGTTCATTGTCTGAGCGGAGGAAGAAGCGCACAGGCACAGCGCGGTTTAAAGCATCTTGGATATACCAACGTTACCAATATCGGCGGTATCTATCAATATAACGGGGAAACTGAGAAAGGAGAATCATAATGAAAGTAGTGATTGTCGGCGGTGTTGCAGGCGGCGCATCTGCTGCTGCAAGAATTCGTCGTCTTGACGAAAATGCACAAATCATTGTTTTTGAACGAACAGGCTATATTTCCTATGCCAACTGCGGTCTGCCCTATTATGTCGGCGGTGTGATAACGGACGAAAATCAGCTTACCTTGCAGACTCCCGGCAGCTTTTGGGACAGATTCCGGGTGGATATGCGGGTTCGCCATGAGGTTACTGCAATCGATACGGAAAAGAAAATTGTTACCGTTTGTGGATTGGACACAGGAAAAACCTATGAAGAAAGCTATGATAAGCTGATTCTTTCTCCCGGGGCAAAGCCCACGCAGCCGAATATGCCGGGAATTGACAGCGACAAAATTTTCACGCTTCGCACGGTGGAGGATACGCTGAAAGTTCATCAATTTATCAGTGCAGAAAAACCAAAAACAGCAACGGTGATCGGCGGCGGGTTTATCGGCATTGAAATGGCAGAAAATCTTGCAGAATTAGGGTTAAAAGTATCCTTGATTGAATATGCCGACCATTTGTTGGCGCCGTTGGATTTTGACATGGCGTGTGCAGTTCATGCGCAAATGGAAAGCCACGGAATTCGTCTGATGCTGAATACCGCTGTAACAGGATTTGAAACAAAGGAGAATACTACAGTAACCAAAACAGCCGGCGGCTGTGAGATTGCATCAGACATTGTGTTGCTTAGCATAGGCGTAACACCCGATACAGCACTTGCCAAAGAAGCAGGCTTAGAGCTTGGGTTGAAAGGCAGTATTCTCGTAAACGACAAAATGGAAACCTCTGCACAGGACGTTTACGCAGTGGGCGACGCAGTTGAAATAAGGCATTTTGTAACGGGTAAGAAAGCCTTAATCTCACTTGCCGGCCCTGCCAACAAGCAAGGGCGCATCGCGGCAGATAACATCTGCGGCGGAAACAGTGTTTACCGGGGTTCGCAGGGATCATCGGTGATTAAGGTGTTTGACATGACCGCGGCCTCCACAGGAATTAACGAAGCGGCGGCAAAAGCGGCGGAGATTGATTACGAACGCGTCGTATTATCTCCGGCTTCTCATGCAGGCTACTATCCGGGCGGCAAGGTAATGACCATGAAAGTTCTTTATGAAAAGAAAACCTTAAAGCTTTTGGGTGCGCAGATTGTGGGCTTCGACGGCGTAGACAAGCGGATTGACGTGCTGGCAACAGCGATCCGCGCCGGAATGAAAGCGACAGGCCTTGCAAACCTAGACCTTGCCTATGCGCCTCCCTATTCCTCGGCAAAGGATCCTGTGAATATGGCAGGATTTATGATTGAAAATATTGTTACTGAGAAGGTAAAACAGTTTCATCACGACGAGGTGGACGCGCTTCCCCGTGACGGCAGCGTAACGCTGCTTGACAGCAGAACGCCTATGGAATATGCAGGCGGTCACGCAGACGGGTTTATGAATATTCCGGTGGATGATCTGCGGGAACAGCTGAGTGAAATCCCGAAAAATAAACCAGTTTATGTGATGTGTCAAAGCGGTCTGCGCAGTTACCTTGCCTGCCGGATACTCTCGCAAAATGATTACGACTGCTATAACTTTTCGGGAGGCTATCGCTTCTATAATTTGGTAAAGCAAGGCAAAAAACAATCGGAAACCACATACCCTTGCGGTATGAATCAATAGAAAAAAGAATGCCGTCTTGAGAATATCAAGACGGCATTTAAATATTGGATATACTTTAAATGTCCTTTTCACCGTTCCAGCAATCCATATTTCACCTTAATCCGGTCCAGCTTCTCAATCATTGCGCCGGAGATAAAATAGAGAAAAAACACGGTAGCGAACGCATGAATTAAGTCAAACGGTATTCCCATCAGATAGGCTGTCATAAACGCTGCGGCATTCGGTTTTGCCTGCCACATGAACACAGACGCTGTGTTCATAATGCCGCCGTAGAGGAAAAATGTCGTAAGCCCTCCGAAAATGCACAGCGCGCTTTTCGTCTTCCGCAAAAGCCCTTTGCGGAATAGCACACCCGCAAAAAATCCGATGATGCCAAAGGAAAACATCTGCCACGGTGTCAGCGGGCTTTGTCCAAAGAAAAAGTTCGAAACAAAGCCGGTAACTGCGCCCACTAAAAAGCCTGTTTCTCCGCCGAAGCACACTCCGGCGATTATCACCACCGCTACCACCGGCTTAAACTGCGGCAGCATGAAAAATGCCGCACGTCCTGCAACCGCAAGCGCACACAGCACGCTGACAATCACCAGTTCACGGGCCTGGGGTTTTCTTCCCTCAAAAACCATGCCAAACGGCAAAAATGTTTCTAATATAATCATAAGGCTGATAAAGTAATATTTCCGGTCAGCCAGATAAAAACAGCCGATAAAGATAGTCAGCGGAACGGCAAGCAAAACCATTGCAAGCGCCGCCCATGTACGTTTGGATAAATTTCGCTTTTCGCTTTGCGGCTGAACTGACCGGTTGGCCGCCGTCAGCTCTTGTCCGGGAAAAAAAGCCGAAAGAGCAAGCCCTGCTTCCAGCACAAGGGCAAACTGCACCAGATATTGCCGCCAGTCTGCAAACTTTTCGTGAAACAACAGCGCCGTTATGACAAATAACCCAATCATTCCACCGCCCAGCGCCGTTCGCTTCGGCGTTCGTTTTTTTGTTTCTTCCGTTTTTTCTTTTAAGCCCCAATTGTTCTGCACTGTGTAGCCGCTTTCGGGCTTTTGTTTTTTCTGCTTCAACACTCTGCCGCCCAATGCGAGAATCATGTCCTCAGCCAGCACCGCGTCCGGCATGGTGGTACGGGCCATCCGGTTTGCCGCCGTGGTGTAAAAGCTTTTGCCTCCGAAAAACCTGCGGGGCGTATCGCAGCTGGTAATGCCGCCGTCAAAAAACATGGCGCAGCGGTCGGCATATTTGGCGCAAAATTCAATGTCGTGCGACACCAGCACAATGGTAGTGCCGGCAGCTTGCAAATTCTTTAATATACCCGCAAGCTTTTCCTTAAAATGCCCGTCCAGCCCCTTGGTTGGCTCGTCCAAAAGTAAAATGCGCGGACGCAGAAGCAACACCTTTGCCAGCGCCGCTCTTTGCTGTTCCCCGCCGGATAGGTCGTATGGGTGCATGGTTAAAAGCGGCTCCAATTCACACAGCCGCACGGCCTGTGCAATGCGTTCTTCCTTTTCTGCGGCGGTCAGCTTTTTGCCTTTTAGCATCTCCTGCAAGTCCAGTGCCACCGTCTTTTTTACAAATAATGCCTGTGGGCTTTGCGGCAATACGCCCAAAAGCCCTCCGAATTTTTCCGCGTCGCTGATGCTTGAAAGCTTCCGTCCGTCCAATTTCACTTCACCGCGGCAGGGGTTTAAAATGCCGCTGATGATGGAAAGCGTCGTGGTTTTCCCGGTTCCGTTGCCGCCTACGATTGCAAAAAACTCGCCCTCGTAAATATCCGCAGAAAGCCCTTTCACCACATCCGGCGCATCCTTTTCATATCGAAACCACACTTCATGCAATTCGATCATCGGCTTGGTGTAGGAAAAAGCCGGGTCCTTCGGAATTGCAGACAGGTCCGGCTCCTTTTCCGCCGCAATGGTTTCCAGCCACTTGCGGCCCTCCCGAACGGTAACCGGGCAGTCATAAGCATTATCCACCCCTGCATAGACGCGCATGGGTGTCGGCAAAGCGACAGACAGCTCATGGTTCATCTGCTTCAGCTTTGCCCCCACCCCGCCCGGCGTGCTGTCGGCAATCATTCTGCCCTCTTCTAAGACAATCACACGGTCAGACATGGGAAAAACGTCTTCCAGCCGATGCTCCGTCAGAATGACGGTTGTGCCTAATTCCCGGTTGATTTTATGCACGGTTTCCAAAAAATCCGCAGCGGCAATGGGGTCAAGCTGGCTGGTCGGTTCGTCTAAAATCAAAACCGACGGCTGCATCACCATAATGGACGCTAAATTTAAAAGCTGCTTTTGTCCGCCGGATAATTCCGTTACCTTTTTGTGAAACCACGTTTGAATACCGAAAAAAGATGCCATTTCCGAAACCCTTGTGCGGATTTCCGGCGTTTTGAGCCCCATGCTTTCTAATCCGAACGCCAGCTCGTGCCACACCTTGTCCGTCACGATCTGATTATCCGGGCTTTGCATAACAAAACCGATTTTTTCGCTCTGTGTGCCGTCGTCCAATTCGTCAAGGGGCGTTCCCTCAAACAAAATCTGTCCGCTTTTTGTCCCGTGCGGGGCAAGCACCGGCTTGAGCTGCCGTAAAAGTGTGGTTTTGCCGCAGCCGGATTTTCCGCACAGCGTTATAAATTCGCCCTTTTGAATGGTCAGGCAAAGGTCGGAAAGCGCGGGCTTCGATTGATTTGGATAGGTAAATGTAACATGATTTATTTGAAAGCTTTCCATTTTCTGTCCTCCCAAAGCTCTATCGCCACCGGCGTGATGCAAAGAATGAAATATGCTGCAAACACGCTGATGGAATATGGCGTTACAGCCGTTCCTTTCATGGACGGAAAGTAGCGGTAATACAGCCCGCCGCAAAATGCGCCGATTACCGTATAAAGTCCGGCGGTGCAGATGGCAAGCATGGCCTTAGCATCGCGCGAATCGAAGGTAAAGATGGAAAACGCCGTTCGTCCGGGCCTTCCGTAGCCGCGGCTTTTCATGCTGTCTGCCGTTTCAATTGCGTTTTCCAGCGTCCATGTTACCATTATGGACAAAATTGTCAACCCATTTTTTGCACGCTGAAAAACAGTTCCGTTTGACACATCCCGTCCAACGCACCGCTGCGCATTGGACACCACCTGAATCTGCGCCTTGAATTTCGGCACAAACCGCAGCGCCATAGACAAAATCAGCGACAATGACGGAATGATGCGCCCGAACAGATAAAGAAACTTATCGCTGGTCATAATTACATTGTAGCAGGAAAACCAGCTGATAACGCTTACCAGCATGGCTGCCGCCGCCAATCCATACATGACAGATTCCAGTGTTAAGGGATTTCCGCTGGGCAGATATGCTAAAATCGTCACGCCTTCGTGATTAAACGCAGGGTTCATCAGTGCAGAAACAAGCAGCGTGGGCACCAGAAAGAACAAATTGAAATTTAATGCCTTTGTTCCATTCAGTTTCACGGAATAAAAAAAACTGCACAAAAGAGAAATCAGCAGACATGCGGGGTGCCGCAAAAACATTGCGCACACCAGCACCAGCGTAAAATATGTAAAATTCACAATTGGGTGATAGCCCATAAAAGCATGCTTCATTGTTTAATCTCCTGCCGAGGCGTAATATCCGCCTACATCCACGCCTAAATCGCAGGTATATACCCATTCCACGTTATCTCCGGGCTGCAGCGCATAGCGGGAACAGCCATAATTGGGGAACCAGCCGTTGACCTGATACATCCAGCCCGACAGTTCTCCGCAGTCAAGCTCATACAGATTGTGAATTCCCTCTATGTATGCGCTGTTGTAAATTGGAGCATTGACAAACTCCAAATGAATTTTATTTTTTTTCATCTCGCGCACCAGCAAATTAAATACGCTTTCTCCCTCGTAAAAGGTGACCTCCGTAGGCGGAAGAATTACGCCGTCTTCAGGAACGAGCTCCGTCTTTTCCGGGTCGAGCCACGCCATATTTTTCAAGATGGAATCGCAGCGCACGGAAATCGTACAGGTATGGGCGGTATCGGTAATCACCGCATCTTGCGGCTCCAGCGGCGCAGGCCTGCCCTCCGGCACAGGTTCTGTGCGATATTGGTCTTTCCCGGTTGCGTCGTTAATGTCCATTCCCTGCAGCTTTGCATATTGCTTGCTGCCCGCCTCATTTGCCGGCGGGTTTTCTCCGGCGATTTTCTCTGCTAAATCAATCTTTTCCTCTGCTGTTAAGGGCTTATTCGCCTTGCCGCCCGGCTTGTTTTCCACAGTTGCGGGTTCGTTTGACTTTTTCGCCTCCGGCGCAGCGGAAGAAGCTTCTGCCGGCGCTTCCGACGGAAGCGATGTTTGCTCTGGCTCCGGTGGAATTTCTGTTTCCTGCGGCGGAACAGAGGGAGATGTAACAACGGGTTCGCTTTGCGGATTCCAGCCCCGAAGCCCCGGGGCGTTGCCGCCCCACCAGAACACAAACGCCAAAACCGCCAAAACTGCCGCGCCGAGGATTATTTTGTTCCTGTATTTTCTCATGCCGCTCCACCTCTACAATTGGTTTGCTGCTCCTAACATCTGATAGAGCATCTGCGCGATTTCACAGCGCTTAATTTCCTGCTTTGGCAAAATTTCAATTTCTTCCTCAGATAAAATTTGTTCGCGCAGGCAAAATGCCAATGCGCTTCTTGCCCAATCGCTGGCCGTCACATAATCGGTAAAACCGGCTAAAACATCTCTTACTGCGGCTGTTTCAAGTTCCGTGTTCATACCGCACAGCTTTGCTGCCCGGGCAGTCATCACAGCTGCTTCTTCACGGGTGATGGTACCGTTGGGGTTAAATTCCGTTTCGGAAATTCCGTTGATAATTCCATAGCTGCATGCCGTATTTACAAACGGAAAGAACCAGTCCGTTTTTGTTACATCTTCGAATTTTGCTTCCTCTTTCATGGGAAGCCCTAACGCTTTTACCACAATTGCCGCATACTCCGCCCGCGTCATGGTTGCATCCGGATCAAAGGCATCTGCGCTTTTGCCGTTAATAATTTCCCGGGCCGCTAAGGCTTCAATGGCCTGCTGATTGCTGTGGCCTGCAATATCTGCAAAGGTGACGCCGGGTTTTGTAAGCGGTTTCACCGACACATCTGCGTGTTTGCCGGGCAGACCAGCCGCGTTATCCGTTTCCCCGTCTTCGGCAGAAACGGGCGAATCGCTCATACGGTACAAACTGCTTTTGCCCTCCAATGCACGCTGGGCGGCAACCATGGCGTAAAATCCCTGTTCGGTTGACATTTGGCTGTTGCCGCTGTCGTTTGATGTATGCTGAAAACTGCCGTCACTGTTTCGGAATGATAAAACAGCATCTAACAGAGTGTTTCCGTTTTTCACAAATCTTGCATCATCTGCAGAAATACCGAGTTCACACAAAGCCGTTAGCATCTGCACGCTGCTTTCTAAATTTTCTGCACCGCCATGGGAATAACCGCCGTTTTCGTTCTGCATGGCAGACATGCAGGCGAGCGCTTCTTCGGTTGCCTTTTTAACCTCCGGCCTGTCCTGATACTTCGCTAAGGCTTGCAGCGCCATTCCGGTGATGTCCGGATCGGAAACACTATTTCCGCTCTCTTCCGCCGCCGTACCGCCGAACAGCGACCATCCGCCGTCAGGGAGCTGACATTCTAAAATGCGGTTTAGATACAGTTCACGTGTTGCCTGTGTTTTCGCATCGGAATTCTGCGGCATTTCATAGCCGCCGCTGTCTAAAGCAATCAGCGCCCAGATAGGGCCGTTCAGCCCCTGCCAGATGGTATTGTCGTAATCCCCTATTGCTGTAAGCAGGTTATACCCAGCCACATCCGCCGGATTTTTGCCGATGGAAGTTAATGCAACAATCACTCTGGAATATTCAGTATATTTTTTATCGTGCAGCTTGCCGCCGCAATTCTTTACATACGTTTCCACATTGCTGTAATAGTTCTGATAATAGCTGTCCGGCACATCGTATCCGCTTCGGGCCAGCCCGATTACCGCCCATTCACCGCCAATTGCGCCAATCTGGGGATTTTGCACGGTTTCATACAGATAGCCTGCCGTTTCAGCAATTGCTTCATCTAACTTCGGATTGCTTGACGCAAACACGTTCATACAGCTGCTCAGTATGATGATTGCTGTTAGAAGAATGGTGATTTTATTTTTCATTCTGATTTTCAATTTCAATACCTCCGTTTTTCTGCGCTTCTGCAGCCGTTGTATCAATGGATTATTTGTCCATATCAACCAGTAAAACGCCAAGCATTTTTGCCGCCTGTGCACGGGTTGCAAACAAGAGCGGTGCAAACGTGTTGTCGCCCATGCCGGAGATAATGCCCGCCTGCTGCATGGTGCTGACCGCGTTCTTTGCATATTCTGCAATTTCGTTTTCGTCCGCAAAGCGTTCCGCTTCGTTCTCCGCCGCAAACGTGTATGCTTTATACGCCGCATAACGCTCAATCATAACCGCCATATCCTGACGGGTTATGTTGGCGTCCGGTGCAAATTCGGTTTCGCTTACGCCTTTTACAACGCCCGCTGTTACTGCCCATGTGACATTTGCCGCATACCATGCGTCATTTGCAACATCGGTAAAGTTACTTTCTGCCGCTGGAAGATCATCGCCGCTCATGCGGGAAAGGATTGCCGCAAATTCCGCACGGGTGATATTATCCTCCGGCGCAAACTCTGTTTCGCTTTTACCGTTTATCAGTTTCTTGTCAGCCAGGTCTTTGATGTAGGCAGCCGCCCAGTGACTTTCCGGTACATCACGGAATGTCTGATCTGTCTTGTCCGGTTCCTCCGGCGAAACAACATTGGTTCCACTGCCTCTGTGCCCCGAGCTGCTGCCAGAACCGCCGCCGGAGCCACCGCCTGTGCCGTCTTCTTCGTCGGGATCCCACTCTTCATAGTCTTTTTCTTTGGTGTAGTCGTCGGTATAGAACCACTCAATCTGATCACTTTCAGACAAGACCCTTGTGGCATAGCCTTCGTTGGCAATCTTGCCGTTGTGTCTATACATCCAGCCGGATTTTGGCCCGTTGTCAAATTCACCAAGCCCGTCTATTTCCGAAATATAAATACCATCGGAAATGTAATCAAGCCCCGCATTGTTCAGCATCATTTCCGTAATATATTTCACTGTGGAACCTGCGGGTATGTTTACCGACTGGGATTTGATCCATACCGGGTCTGTGTGTTTTCCTGTATTGGAGCCGGTTTCTTTATCATAGTGCAGCTTGTCTCCTGTAAGAGAGAATTTTACGTCAATCGTATCTTGTTCCGAAGACGAGCCGCTGCCCGCTCTGTTTACTGTGACGGAATAACTTTTTGTTTCGCTTTGATCCGCAGACGTAACCGTAAGGATAAAATGATTTTCCCCTACGCTTACAGCAATGGCAGGGCTTGTTGTTTTGTTTTGAAGCGCAATATCTTCTATGTTTTCACCGGTTAAAACGGCAGTCGCCTGCTGATAATTCATTTCAGGGGCAAATCGGATCGATTTTACTGAATTTGAAACGGAAAATGCAAGCTTTCCGTTTTCATCGGGAGTTTTTACATCATCGCCCGGAGTCAGCGTCAGCGATTTTAAGTCGGCATTGCTCTCACCGGCTTTCACATTGGTGAGGTTCAAAAGATAAATTGCCGGTTCTTTCTTTTCCTCCTGAACAATAATTCTCAGTTTTTCCACGGCAGCAAACGCTTTTGTGCTTGCTCCCGAGCTGACTCTCTGGTTAGAAACATAGATGTTCGCTTCCGCATTTGCCGCTGTGGGGGTAACGGTAAGGGAATTGGCGCCCTCCGCGTCCACTTCATATGTAAATGTTCCATCTTCCAGCGCAACGGATTTCCCATTGATGCTTAAAGCGGCAAGCCCCGCTGTTTTACCAACAGCTTCTTCCGCAGGCGCAGCGCGGAGCACCTGCAAAATTTCCGGCGATTTTTCACCGATGGCTCCGCCGTCGTATAACCAGGGGTTATATATTTTAATATACGAAATGCTGTCTAACTTTACAGGATTTCCCTCGCCGTCTACTGCCCAATCCAAATCAAAACCATCGCCGTTATACACAGCATAGTGGTTTTCGATATATGGATTTGCCGCCGCGTTTCCTTTTGGGTTGGCGGCAGGGCTGTTTGAATCATCGCCGGCTGCATGATTGTCTGCATAGCCAAAGGACGGAAGTACCATATCCGAGATTTTTGTGCCGGTAAAGGAAACGCTTTTGTCCGTGTAGGTGTCGTTTTTACCAATGCCGTTTTGAAACGATTGATATACGGCGGGATTTGGATAATATGGCTGCGTGTGATGGTCGTTTGTCAAAATGGTGCCTGAGCCGCCTTGATTGTCGGTCCACGGCACATGAACCGCACCTGCAAAGGAAGGATCCGGGTTGGTGTAGGTCACGGTTAAATTATGAACGGTATTCGCGTCATAATATTCGCTGCCTGCCAGCTCATACCAATGTTCCCCGTCCTGAGATACCATAACTGCCGCCGGTTCGCTTGCAGACTGGGAGCTGGTACCATCTGCATTTGTAAACACATTACCCTCTACAATAAAATCAATGCCGTACGGATTCATCGGGTTGTTTTCTATTGGGGTGTCATACCGGTACACAACGTTGCCGCCGAAAGCGCCCAGGGTAACCGCCTGTTTGCCCGCCAAAGTGGCGTTCGGATTTGCATAGATAGGCTGGTTTACAAACTGGCCGGGCGCCGGAAGATATGACGCTACACTGCTGGGAGAGTCAGCAGGCATGCGGGACATGTTAATAATATATACCTGCCCTTCCTTCACCCCGTCGACCGTGCGGTAGAGCCACACATAAAGCATTGCTGTGTCCATATCTTTTACCGGCACGTTGACGAATTCTCCCGCTTTGCCGGTGTAGGACTGATCTTTTAATGCAATGCGGATATCAACTTCCTCGTCCTGCGCTACATTCGTGTCAAATTTTAACCGCAGGGTATCAGAATCGTTGCTGAATCTTCCGTTACCGGTGCGATTGGAACCGTTTTCTCCAAATTCTGTGTTTAAAGCGCCGTTTTCTATTTCAACGGCCGTTATATCAAGCTGGCTTTTTCTGTAAACAGTAAGGGTATATTCGGTGACAACATCGTTTTCATCAGTTATTTGAATGGGGATTTTATTTTCACCCACATTCAGCGCAATTTCGGAGGAGGCTTTTCCGCTTGCCACCGTTTCAGTTCCTACTAAAATCGTACAATTTGCCGCTGTTGGCTTCACTGTAATCTGGTCGCGCCAGTAATTAACCGTATAGGTGCCCAGCACAAGCGATCCGTTCACGAATACCGGCGTTAGCTCCTCTTCCAACGGCATTTCGCCATCCTTGCCGGCCCAGTTATCTTTCTTTCCGCCTGTTGTGGAGGAAGGCGTAATTGCAAACGCCGTCATAGGTCCGCTGGCGGCCGATTTATTTACATGAATGGTATATGTGCGCGTCTTCTCCTGCTGTGTGCTGCTTTCAGGTGCGGTTACCGTTATCACAATGGCAGAACTCGTATCTGCTTCGTCCGGCAGATAGCAAAGGGTTGTGATTGCCTTTCCGCTTGTTGTCAGCGTGCCGCTGTTTGCATCGGCCAGACTTTTGTAATAGGATGTAATTTTAATGTCTGCGCCTTCCGCGGCCGCTTCGCCTGCAAATTTAAGCGTTCTTATTCCCTTAACATCCATATGATATTCGTATGTATCCGGGTCAAAAACAAGGCCTGTAACAAAATCTGACGAACCTTCTGACGGAGCGGTGACCGATAACGATTTCAGTTTGGTATCATCTTCGGAGGAGATGGGCAAATCAACCACCGTTGGCTCAAGTCCGCCGTCCGTTACACTGATTGTTCCTGTTTTTGTAATATATCCCTCTTTGGATACTGTATATGTAAATTTTTGTGCACTGCCTGTCGCGCTTGTGTGCAGCATACAGGTATATCGGTCATAGCCCTCCGGCGCGCCGTCCGTTTTTACAATATATTTATCCTCTACTGCAGCATTGCCATAGTAGCTGTCAGTGAGCGAAAGCGAAGCGCCTTCGGTAATGTGAAAGGGAACTGTTACTGCTTCAAACGCCGGAATCGTAATTCTATGCGTAATGCTTGTGCGCACTGCAGTATCTGCTTTTGAAGCAACGGTTGCCGTTAAATCGAAAACAGCATCCTCTTCACCCACATTCGGACGTGTAACCGTTGTAGCCCTTGTTCTTTCATTGATTGTGAATGCGTCACTTTTTCCGCTTACGTTTTCGGCTGTCCATTTTATATCGACCGCCGTCGTATTGTAAAGGCCGCATGCGTTCGGCAGCGCCGTGCTCGAACCAGATTTCTCTCCCAACGCCGAAACCACCGAATTGGCAGAGGCGTTTGAACCAATAATCCGATGAAACGGCAGCTGGCCTGCAACATAGTTAACCAGCTCCTCCGGAGTTCTTTGCAGTGACTGAACGCTTACACAAAGCTTTGAAATTTCTTCAGAGGATGCCGAGCCGACTGTAAACGTCACCTTGTCCAGACGGTTCATATTTTTATTTGCATTGTTTGTAAAGTAATCCTGTGTTATTTCACCGTTGATATCCATGCCGTCATAGGACAGGCTTTTTAAAGCTCCGGTACTCCAGTCGCTATAATTGGTTGTATAGATGTACGGCGTATAGTCGATTGTTACATCTCGTCCCGTTTCGTAAAGTGCCCAAGCCTTTAAATAAGACAGAACATTGGTATATGTTGTCCCGTTATATTCAAGAGGAAAAATCAGAGGGGTTTTGGTAAGGTTGGCATACTCCGATTTTGAAAACTCTTCATAAATGGAATTTACCGCATCTTCGTCACTCATCTGCGGAGCGTCGCCTGCAACCGTTACAACGCAGACGGGTGCAATAATCGGGCAGTCTGCAATAAGCTGGTTGCTTCTGAGCGTATGGTAGCTTTCTTGGTTTTCTTTCCACTCCATGAAGTCCACATACCGGACCTCATCCGCCGGATATGGGCCGTCGCCATAATCCGCCTCTGTATATGCCATCTGTGTCTCGTATGTACTGAAGTCCATCACACCATATACAGGATTATCCTGCGTAGACATATTCATTAAATTATAATCGGTGACCACATCTTCTGCAAAGCCTTCGGCAGAAACAGTATAGGTTCCGGCTTCTTCAAAGGACAAGGTCACGTTTCCGTTGCTGTCAGTCGTTTTGCCCTCAATTGCAGAAAAAGTGCCGTTTTCCCATACGCCGATAGAAATGTTTTCAAGCGCAGTG